>JBCCMA010000107.1:0-12374 GCA_039026595.1 Pseudomonadota bacterium | reverse complement strand
TTGTGCCGCTTCTGCCCGTGCGGGATATCGAGCACAACGATGGCCTCGCGGTGCCACCGCGTCTTGCCAAACTGGTGATTGAGAAGAAGAAGCCGCCAGAGAAATCGGAACCGGTGGTGGTGCAAACGCCGGACCTACCGAAACCTGAACCAAAGCCGGTGCGCGAGCCCGAGCCGGTTAAGCCAAAACCCAAGGCCGCACCAAAACCGACAGTCGCTGAAACCCCGACGCCCGCCCCCACGCCCACGCCCACGCCCGCACCGTCAGAGCGGCAGGCTGCACGTGAAAAAGCGGCGTCGACCGGGCTGGTCGCGTTGGCGGACCAACTGGCCGATTTGCGCGACACCCCATCAATCGACAGCGCGCTATCCACCCGCACGCTGTCAAACTCGGTCAATGCAGCGGCGCGTACTGAGCGCGCGCTCGTGACCAGCGCGAGCGGAATAGCAAGCGCCGGGATCAATACCGCGGCGCTGTCGACGAATACCGGCGGGGGGCGTCTGGCAGACCGAGACGTCACGACCGTGGCCAGCCCTGTGACGACGGCGGCAGCAGCGCGCGGTGGCAATGCTGGCGGCAGTGGCGATCCGAACATCGATCCAGGTGCATCGGGCCAACGCAGCCGCTCGGAAATCGAGCAGATCTTCGATCGGAACAAAGCGGCCATCTACGCACTGTACCGCCGCGCGCTGCGGCAGGACCCGTCCTTGCAGGGCAAACTGGTGCTTGAACTAACCATCGGTCCCGGCGGCGATGTGCTTGATTGCCGAGTGGTGTCGAGCGAGCTGAATGCGCCGGAATTCGAAGCACGCTTGGTGCAGCGCGTCCGGTTGTTCGATTTCGGCGCGCAGGACGTCGGGACGATCACAACCACCAAACCCATCGATTTCTTTCCCGTGTGACAGACCAATTCCGGTAGGCTTGGCGCGACACCCTCATGAGGACGATCCGCTGTGGCCAATCGCTACTGGAAGGCGTTTGAGCGAACCGACTTCTTTGTACGCGCGAAAGTGGGTGCGAAGCGATTTCTCGGTCGTGAACTGCGCTTGAAACCGGACATGTCGCTGCCCTGTGTGGAGGTGACCGACTGGTGGTTTGCACCCCGTCAACTGGCGCCGTCACCGGTGGTATATTCGCTTGGCGTCGGCCGGGACACCGTTTTCGATGAAGCGCTGATTTGTGACTACGGCGCAGAGGTCTACGCCTTTGATCCCACACCGACTACGCGCGAGTGGATCGACGAGACGTCACTACCAGAGCGGTTTAATTTTTATCCGTGGGCCATCGCGGACCACGATGGCGAGCTTACGTTTTATCCGCGGCTATCGCGTGACGGAGAACCGTCGTGGGACATGATGACGCTGATGCCGACTGCTGGCAGCGAAGCACATGGTATCACCGTGCCCGCGCGGACGCTGACTTCGATCATCAAGCAGCTGGGTCACCAGCATGTCGATCTGTTGAAAATGGACATCGAGGGTGCCGAGTACGATGTGCTCGAGCAATTGATCGAGTCAGACGTGCGACCGGGCCAGATTCTGGTCGAGTTCCATCACCGTTTTTTCGATGATGGACTGGCACGGACATCGCGGGTGATCGACGGTCTGCGCCGCATCGGCTACGGCGTGCTGGCCGTCTCGATCAATGGGCGCGAGGTCGCGTTTGTCCACAAACCCGCCGTCAGGGATTGACCGGCGACTGGGCCGGCTGCATCTGCTCTTCCAATAACTGCTGAGCTTGCTGCCACTGCAACCGAACGGTCGGGTCCGCGCCGGACCACGCTTCGTTGCCGTGAAGCTGGATCAGATTGGCAATGGCGTCGGTGACACCTTGCTCGGCGGCCATGGTCAGCGTGCGGGCCGCGTCGTCAAAGTTCTCGTGGTCGATTTGACGTGCGCCAAAAATGGAGCACGCGTAGGCGTGTCCCTTGTCGCACGCCACGCGCCAGAGTCGCTCGGCGATGTTCTGGTCTTCGTCAACGCCGTCGCCGGTGGCGTATTGATTGGCCACCACGTAAAGCGTGCGCGGATCCATGTTTTCTGCGAGCGCTTCCACTTCGCCGTCCTCGATCACCACGTCCTTACCCGAGGGCGTATCGACGGGAGCATCCGGTGCGTCGCACGCCGACAGGGCGATGGCACACAGACTGAGCAGGCTGAGTCTTGGCAGTAGCACGATTAAGTTGGACCTATGCGGCCGGCGCGCCGCGGGAGACCGCCATAATGCCGCTGCGCACCACCGTCAGCACCTGACCGTATTGCTTCACGTTGGCCAGAAAAGTGTCGATGACCGGTCCGGACGCAGTGAGTTCAATTGTGAAGGACTCATCGCGGTCGTCCAGCACGCGGGCGCCTTCTTCACGCAACAGTTCATCAAAGACCGCGTTGTCGGACTCAAGAACCGTCATCTTCAGCAGCAGCAGCTCGCGTTCGATGTGACCTGACCGCGTCATATCCACAAGGCCGACCACATCCACTAGTTTCAGCAGCTGGTGACAGATTTGCTGCACCACCTCGTTCGAACCCGTGGTCACCATGGTCAGCCGCGACAGCGTCGGGTCGGCCGTTGGCGCCACGTGGAGCGATTCAATGTTGTAGCCGCGGTTCGAAAACAGGCCCGCGACCCGGGTCAATGCGCCGGCCTCGTTTTGCAGCTCGAGTGAAATGATGTGGCGCATACGTCAAAAGGCCGAGTGGGCGTTGGCATTGTGCGCGAGCGGTTGCTACGCTCCGCGATGTTGCAGTGCAGAAGGGTATGCCAGCCCTGACGCCGGCGCAAGCGGGTGCCGCCCGCACTGCACGCTGAGGATTTGACATGTTTGAGCACCATCTTCCGAAGGCCGCTTCGGCGCATCCCCTGGCCGGTGAGTCCATGACCGGCGCGGACATGATCGTCCAGATACTGGCGGACGAGGGCGTCGATATTGTGTTCGGCTACAGCGGCGGCGCCATCTTGCCTACGTTTGATGCGATTTTTCGCTACAACGCCGAACATGGTGATGCCTCGTCCAGCGCGTCATCCCCGATGCCCCTTGTTGTACCGGCGAACGAACAGGGCGCGGCGTTTATGGCGGCGGGATACGCGCGGTCCTCCGGCAAGGTTGGCGTGACCATGGTGACCTCCGGCCCGGGCGCCACGAACACCGTCACGCCGGTTCGGGACTGCATGGCGGACTCGGTGCCGATCGTGGTCATCTGCGGGCAAGTGCCCACCGCCGCCATTGGCACCGACGCGTTTCAGGAAGCGCCCGTCTCGAGCATTATGGGCGCGGCCTGCAAGCACGTGTTTCTGGTCACCGATCCCGCGCGGCTGGAGGCCACGCTGCGTACTGCGTTTGAGATTGCGCGCACGGGGCGGCCCGGACCGGTCGTCGTGGATATCCCCAAAGACGTGCAGAACTGGACCGGTACGTTCGACGGCGCGGCACGCTTGCCCGTGCCCGGCTACCGCCAGCGTATGGCCAGGCTGAATACGAACGCGCTCGGCGAGTCGGACGCCTCAGCGTTCTTCGATTTGCTGTCGCGCGCCAGTCGGCCTCTGATTTACGCCGGTGGTGGCGTGATCAATGGCGAGGCGTCCAACGCTCTGCGGCGCTTCGCTGATGCGTTCGAATTGCCGGTGGTCACCACGCTGATGGGCATCGGGGCTGCCGACACCACCGAGCCACGGTCATTGCACATGCTGGGCATGCACGGGATGGCGTACGCCAACTACGCGGTGGAGGACTGTGACTTTCTGATTTGCGTTGCGGCGCGCTTCGATGATCGCGTAGCCGGCGTGCCCGATGAATTTGCGCCGCGCGCGCGCAGCATTGCGCATTTTGATATCGACGTCAGTGAGATCAGCAAGGTCAAAACGGCGGACTGGCACCACGTGGGTGCGTTGTCCGACGCGCTTGATGCCATCACCGACTACGGTACGAAAACGAACTTCAGACTGCCTCTTGCCGAATGGCACCGCCACCTTGGCCGGCTCAAGCGCGAATACGCGCTCAACTACGATCGCGACAGCGAGAAAATCCAGCCTTACTTTGTGATTGAAACGTTGAACGCACTGACCGGTGGCCACGCCATTGTCAGTACGGGTGTTGGCCAGCATCAGATGTGGGCGGCACAGTATTTTGATTACAAACACCCGCGTCACTGGCTAACGTCAGGCAGCATGGGGACGATGGGTTTCGGTTTGCCAGCGGCCATTGGCGCGCAGTTCGCCAATCCGGACAAGCTGGTGATCGACATCGACGGCGATTCCAGTATGCGCATGAATCTCGGCGAACTGGAAACCGTCACTACCTATGATCTGCCGATCAAGATCGTGGTGATGAACAACTACGGTGACGGCATGGTGAAGCAGTGGCAGAACCTGTTTTTCCGCGGGCGCCTTGCGGCCAGCGATCGCTCGTTGTGCAAGAAGGATTTTATCCTTGGCGCCAAGGCGGACGGCTTTCAGTACGCGGTGCGGCTCGACCGGAAAGACGACGTTGAACGCGTTTGCCGCGAGTTCATTGAATTCGACGGACCGGCGTTTCTCGAGGTCATCATCGATCCGGATGCCAGCGTCTATCCGATGGTGGGCCCAGGACAGAGCTATCGGCAGATGGTCACCGGCCCGTTCATTAAAAACCGCTACAACGATGACGACGAGGCACCAACACCCACCGGGATGTTCTGACGGTTCGGGTCGAACGCGGTAGAGTTTCGTCAATGGTCTGTTTCTGGAGGAACGCCCGTGGGTGGTAACGAGCTTATTGCGCTGATCGTGATTTTTGCGATCGCCTTCATTTTCTCTGGTGCCAAGATGGTGCCGCAGGGTTTCGAATGGCTGGTGCAGCGGTTCGGTAAGTACCGCACTACGCTGCGCCCTGGTCTGGGATTGATCGTGCCGTTCATCGATCAGATCGGGTTCAAGGTCAATATGAAAGAGCAGGTGCTGGACGTGCCCTCGCAGGACGTCATCACCAGGGACAACGCTGTCGTTCAGGTCAACGGCGTGGTGTTTTTTCAGGTGATGGACGCGGTGAAGTCGTCCTATGAAGTCAACAACCTCGAACTGGCCATCCTGAATCTCACGATGACTAATATCCGGACGGTGCTGGGGTCGCTCGACCTCGATGAACCGCTCAGCAAACGCGACGAGATCAATGCGCGACTGCTGGCCGTGGTGGACGAAGCCACCACGCCGTGGGGTGTGAAGGTAACGCGCATTGAAATCAAGGACATCTCCCCGCCGCGCGATATCGTCGAGGCGATGGCGCGACAAATGAAAGCCGAGCGCGACAAGCGTGCGCAAGTGCTGGAAGCCGACGGGCAGAAGCAAGCCGAAGTGCTGCGCGCCACGGGCGAGAAGCAAGCCGCCATTCTGGAGGCCGAGGGCCGGAAGGAAGCGGCGTTCCGCGACGCCGAGGCGCGCGAAAGGCTGGCAGAGGCCGAAGCCAAAGCGACGATGATGGTGTCGCAGGCCATCGGCGAGGGCGACGTTCAGGCCGTCAACTATTTCGTTGCGCAGAAGTACACGGAAGCGCTGCAGACCATCGGTTCGAGCCCGAATCAGAAGGTGATTTTCCTGCCGCTGGAGGCCACAAGTCTCATGGGCAGCATCGGCGGCATCGGCGAGTTGGCAAAACACGCCAACGTGAAAATCACGACGGACGGCGACGCGTGAACATGCTGCAGGAACTGACGGTGTGGCACTGGCTGATCGGGACCATGGTGCTGATGATCCTCGAAGTGTTTGCGCCGGGCGCGTTTTTCCTGTGGCTCGGTGTGGCGGCGGGGGCGGTCGGCCTTCTGATGATTGCGGTGCCGCTGCCGTGGTGGCTGCAGTGGCTTCTGTTCAGTGTCCTGAGCCTGTTCAGCATTGTCGGGTGGCGCTGGTACAAAAAGAACAACCCGGATGAAGAAACCCACCCAACTTTGAACCGACGCGGGCTGGCACTCGTGGGTCGTCAGATCACGCTGGCTGAGCCCATTGTGAATCAGCGCGGCCGCGTGCGGGTGGATGATTCGCTCTGGAAGGTCAAGGGTCCGGACCTTGCGGCGGGTACGACCGTTCGGGTGAGTGAAGTTGAGGGGACCTTGCTCGTGGTGGAGCCAATCGGAGGCTGAACGGCGTCATCAGTCCCCCGGGCGCTTGAGACGCGTGGTCTCCACAACGTTCGGCATGAGCGCGACCAAATCTTGGCGCACCGGGTACGTGCCGTT
The DNA here is from genome assembly GCA_039026595.1 of Pseudomonadota bacterium. Classification (GTDB taxonomy): domain Bacteria; phylum Pseudomonadota; class Gammaproteobacteria; order Steroidobacterales; family JBCCMA01; genus JBCCMA01. The sequence goes on along the minus strand of JBCCMA010000107.1, from coordinate 6,174 downwards.
GGCAAGATAGGGCACCATCAGATTGCTGTACCAGGGGCTGCTGCGTACGCCACTGCTGCCGCCCGGCAAAATGGTCTGCGCGATGATCGAGCCGGGTTGGGTACCCGGCGAGCCCACGTAGCGACGCACTGGACCTGCGCCGTAGCGAAACGCCTCGGCGTTATCGGCACGGGCCGAGTGGCTCGACGCGTCCACGACGCCGTAGCCGCCGTCGACCGCAAAGCCCTCCAGATCATCAAATGTCGCCTGCAGCGGTCCTGAACCGGGCTGTGAAAAAGCGCTGCCCAGAGGATGGCTGAACACGATGCGGTGCAGTCGACCCCAGCGATAACCGTTCTGATCGCTCGATTCGTCGAAGGCGGCCGCAAACGCAGGACCGGCGAGTCGATCCAGCGCATCGGTGAGCGACGCCAGGGTGACGAAGGCAAGCCGCGCCTCGGCGCTGTCGATACCCGGCACATCAAAGAAGTTGATGCCCGAGGCGCCGACCCCGTGATTTTTCGGAAACGTATCGACGAGATTGCGCAGCGCCGTCATGGCTTGCGAACTTCCGGGCCCGGTCAGGCCGAGCGGCGCCAACGTGTCGTCAATAACGCGACGGATCATCTGTCCACGCCAGACCGAGTAAATGGTGGCGTTCACGCTGGCGGCCACCTCGGCCTTGTCGGGCGGGACCAGCCGCGCGTTGGCATCGCCGACATCAAAGCCACGCAGGACGCCTGTGGGGGTTGTGAAATCCCACGTGCGCAGCCGAGTTACCGCAGTGTCGAGGCGGGCATCGTCCGCGAACGCGGCCAGCAGTGGGTCGGCGTCCCGCTGTTGAGCGGCGTCCCACGCGGCGACAATCAGCGGCGTAAACACCTGAGCGTCCAACATCTGAACGTCCGCCTGTATTGCGGCCATGTCGTCGCGATCCACGGGACCTTGCTTGAGTTGTGCACGCAGCGCCTGCGTGATGCGACCGCCGCGCAGGCCCGGCGCGTAGCCCGGGTTCAAATAGTAGATGCCGCCACCGGGGCGGAGCTGATTCAGTGGATCGTTGTCGAGCGTGTTGCCCGCCGGATCGTTATTGGCATTGACGAAGTAACCGGCCGACGGGTTGACCACATGGGGAATTTCCTCGGGCGGAAGAATCGCGTACGGGTTGGCGCGGTCCGGATCGGGTGAGGTGTCCGGCAACCATTGATTACCGCCGGTGCCGTCGCGTATGAACCACGGCGGCAGACCGGTCACCGTGCCGGCCTGCAGGTCTTCGCGCAGCGGCATTTCGCCGCTGGCAAAGTACGCGATGTTCCCCTGAATATCGGTCACCGCAAAGTTCTGCGAACCGAAATCAAAGTGACGGAGCCCGTCCTCAAACGCCGCGACGCTGCCGGCAAAATTCCAGTCGCGGAAGGCCTCCAGCTCGCGGGTGGGCCCGAAGCCGGTGTATTGAATACTCACGGCGCTAAGACCACCCACGTCGAGGGACACGATTGGGCCGTCGTTACGCTTGGGTACGGTCAATAGGAACGGCGGGATATCCAGACCGCCCACGACGTTCAGATTGTTCTGCGTGCCGTCGCCGACCTGATTTACGCGGAACGTCAACGGCGCAAAACCCAGCGGCTCGACCTCGCCGTTGGTGACGGTGCCGAGACCAAACGTCGACGTGCTGTCCGGGGCCAGTTGCTCCTGAAACGTATCGGTGACGTCCAGCGGGTTGGTTGTGGCGCCCCACGCAATGTGCCGATTCTGGCCGAGTACAACCAGCGGCGCGCCCGGGAAACTGGAGCCGATCGCATCGAGGCCGTCCTTCGTGGCAACGAGGTGGTTTTGATAAAACGTGGACGGTGTACCGAGGGACAGATGCGGGTCGTTCGCCATGATCGGGCGGCCGTCGCGTGTCAGGCTGCCGCTCACCGCCCACTCGTTACTGCCTGTGATGCCCTCACGGCGCTGGAGGCCATCGCCCAGCACCGGCACACGTTTGAGGCGGTCGCTGAAATCGGTGAGATCGGCCAGTACACGCGGATTGAGGTAGTCGCTTTCAAAACGGCGCCAGTGACTGCGTTTGCTTTGCTTCAAGGAAGCGGCGCGTGCGCTCACCGCGCCGGCGTCGGGTAGCGTGCTGGCGTTGTCAAACGGCGCGCTCCGGTAGAGATCCTTAAAAAAGAGCGCGCTGCCATCAAAGTTTTGTGCGGCGCCGGCGGTTTCGTATGCCACCAGCGCGTTTGTGAGGTCCACGTCGAGATCAAAGGACAGGCCGAATGCGAGCAGCTTGGCAATCGTGACCGTGTCGAGCGGTGTCCACGGCGGCACGCTGGTGAGCTCAAGCGCCGTGTACTCCTCGGGGAGCGGGTTTTGTGCCAACCAGTGGTTCACCCCGTCTGCGTACGCATCAATGACACTGCGTAGCTCCGCCGACAGTGCGGGCAGGCTGCGCTCTGCGGCACGACGCAGGCCAAGCGTGCGCAACAGCACATCATCGTCGATCACCGCGGGACCGAGCAGTTCGGCCAGCGTGCCACTGGCCTGGCGACGCTGAGCGTCCATTTGAAAGAAGCGGTCGCGGGCATGGGCGTACCCCTGCCCGAAAACGACGTCGGCTTCGGTCTCGCCGACGATGTGGACGATCCCGTTCACATCCCGGAACAGCGATACGTCATCGGTTTGGACATTACCGGCGTGAGCCGGGCTTGCCACCCACAATGCGATCATTCCAAAGAGCGCATAGGAACAGAGTGAAAAAGGGTACGGCATGGGCGCTCTCCTGCGAATACGTGCAGATGGTGTGGTGGGTGTTTTAACTAAGTGGACGCACCGCTCTCGATGTAGACTTTTAGTTGGGACAGACCTTTTTCGTAGTCGCGACCAACAAACTTGTCGATCACAAGTCCGAAATAACGCATCAATGGGTTGGCGCCCAGATTGGTTTCGAACGTCCAGACCACCCGCGTCGCGTCGCCTGTTTCCGCCAGCCGGAATTCGGTGCGCGCGGGCGGCTGACCGTCAAACTCGAGATTGATCGAGACATTCGAGTAGGGCGTGAGGCTTGTGATGGTCTGGCGACCCGATCCCACCTCCGGTTTTTCGCTCACCCACGCGTGGGAACTGCCCACCGTTCCGGCCGTACCCGACTGCTCGTAGCGCGCGTCCGGATCGAGATCGAACCACGGCGACCATGAGTTGAACTGGTCGAAGTCGCGCACGACGTCATAGACCCGCTCGCTCGATGCCTCGATGACGACCTCACGCTCGACCCGTTGATCCGCCGGCAGAAAAAACCCGCCAACGGCGAGCAACGCGATGACGGCCACAAGGCCGAGGACAATTTTCTTGACGATACCCATGGTGTTCCCCGTGTTCAGCGTTGCTTGTGCAACTGTTATGACAACACAGTACGGGCCGGGCGCCCGGCGGTGCAAGTGGCATCAGCGCGCCCGCGGACAGGGAGTCGCTAGCGCGCGATAAACCGATCCGGATGCATCGATTCAATCATCGCTGCTCCGGCGTCGCGCCAGCGTTTGGCGTCCTCTTCGCGGGTGACTTCGTAGAGCACCCAATGCCAGCGTCCGGGCCACAGCGCGTCCGAGGTCGCGATCTTGTCCTGATTGCAATAAACATAATCAGGATCAAGTGCGGCGAGCGTCTCGCGTGACGCGGTATTCCAGTCGGTGACCACCCAGCCGGTCTGACGGGCGCCCTGACGTCGGGCTTCGGGGATGACGTCGTCGACGAACGACAGAATGACAAACGGGTGGCGGAGGGACGCGAGCGCATCGAGAACCTGACGCACCGTGAATTCAACGCCAAACGCGTCCGTGCTGTGCTGTTTGATCTCGACAAACGTGGTGGTGGGCGGCCAGCTGTTTAGATGACGCGCCACGTCCTCCAGCGTGGACAGACCGGTATGGGCATACGATGGGCCCAGTCGCTTGACCTCGCCCACATCCACCGAACGAATTTCGTTCCATGTGTGCTCGAGCACGCTGCGCGGGTCATTACCGCAGCGTTCCAGCGTGGGGTCGTGGCACACCACCGGCACGCCGTCCCGAGTGAGTTGAACGTCAAGTTCCAGGAAGCGTGCGCCGAAGGCCACGGCCGCGGCGAGCGACAGGACGGTGTTCTCAGGGTAGCGCCCGGCGAATCCGCGGTGAGCGACGACGGCGGGCGCGTCCTTGAATGACCAGTTTATTGTCATGTCGCTAGCGGACCGGCGCCATACCGGCGAGCGGTGCTCCGCCAATCAGGTGCAAGTGCAGGTGATACACCTCCTGGCCGCCGTGTGCATTGCAGTTGAACACCAGTCGGTAGCCGTCATCGGCGATGCCCTCCGAGGCGGCCAAGCGCCTCGCCACGCTGAACAGGTGACCGACCAGTGGCTCGTCGTCATCCGTAAGATCATTCACAGTCGGTATGGGCTTGCGCGGAATAACCAGAACATGGACGGGTGCAACCGGGTGAATATCTCGAATCGCAACACAGTTTTCGTCACGGTGCACAAACTCGCCTGGCAGGTCACCGGCAATGATCTTTTCGAATAACGTGGGCATGCGTGCAGTTACCATATTTCGCTTTTGGAACAGTGTACGCGACACGTTAAAAGATTTGTGAAACAGGGCCGCGCGCGTTTGGTTCGCGACGTGGTCTGATATGCAGGTCGGCGATAGTCGACACTGATTTGGCAAACCCATCGCGAGGTGGGGACGCAAAGCCACCGGTCCCGAGTACTCGGGACAGCGGGGCCGCCGCACATCGACCGGACACCTGCCCCGTGCAAGCGGGGACTCGTCGCGGACGGTGGCGATGACGCGCGGGTACATTGACCGCGCCGATGTCCCCTGACGGTGAATCGTGGCCTGCGGCCACATCAAGGAGGACATCGATGACCGTTCGATATTGGGCGCTGACAGGCGCTGCACTTTTATTGCTATCGGGCTGCGGCGGCTCTGGCGGCGAAGACGACACTTCGCGCCCCGATGACCCGGTCGCAGGCCCGCCGACCAATTCCCTGACGCTGCAAGGCAACGTCACCGACGATCCGATCGATGCGGCGAACGTGCAGTTCCGCGTAGGATCTCAGACGTTTGATGCGACGGCCGTCACCGGTGTGAACGGCGAGTACGAGGTCACGATCAACTACGACGACACCGACGAACTGGTGTACGGCGAGGCGCTGCGCAGCGCCGGCAACATCCGCTTTGTCGGAGACGTCACCACGGTGGGCGACTTGCTGGCCCGTGCCGATAACGGTGTGGTCGACGCCGGCGACATTACCAACGTGACCACGGCGACGTTTGTTCTGGCCGAACGCGCGACCAGCGATCAATCCATTGACAGCTACGCGGAATTCGTCGCCGCTGCGCAAGGTATCTCCGCGGATGAACTTCTGCAGGTCAGCGCAGCCATTAAAGTGGTTGTGGAGGCCATCGACGGTGCCGCGTTACCCACCGGCGTCGCCGATACGCTGACACTCGCCGAGCTGCTGGCCGCCGGCGGCTCCACCTTTGTCAACGATCTCAACACAACGGCGCCCGGTGCGCTGCAAACCGCCATCGAGCGTTTGCTCACCGACGGTTTCGCGACGGAAGACTTTGATCCTGCACTCGTTGAAGGCGTGTACATGAGCACCAGCGGCGCCCAGGCGTTTGCGCTGTTCGATGATGGCACCGGCCGTTTCACCACGTTCTCGGATGGCCCGGTGCCCCGCATCAGCCGCTGGAGGGTGAATGCAGACGGCGATCTTGAGGTCACCATCGCCGACGATTCAGGCCGGACGCTGACCCTGCAAATTCTCGCGCAGACGGGCGACGTACTGCAGCTGAGCGAGCGTACCGCCGCCTCGGGCGTCCAGCCTGCCGGCACGCCGGTGGCCGTCAACTACGAGCGCTATGCGTTCGGCGCGCCGTTCACGACGGCCGGCGTTCTGGGTCGCTATGACGCGCCGAATGCCCAATCTTTTAGTTTGAGCAGTGGCGGCAACGGCCTGCGTTTTGACTCATCCGGCACGGTGGTGGGCGAGCTGACCTGGACGGTGGACGGCGAAGGCCGTCTGGTGCTGGACTTCGGCTTTGGCAGCGTGCGGACGCTGACGCGGCTGGCCGACGATGCCAGCGGAAACGGCGTACGTGTCCTGTCGATGGACGTGGGCACCGGCGGCGGCGTAGAGAGTTTTGAGGTTTTGACGTACTC
>JBCCMA010000106.1:0-12510 GCA_039026595.1 Pseudomonadota bacterium | reverse complement strand
GTCGATTTTCCAGAGTGGTCGCGAAGCGATCGATCGGTACGGCGAGCGCACGTTTTTCGGTTTCGGACCGTTGCAGCGGGTCACGCTGCCCGATGAGCACGCCGGCGAACTTATGATTTTCAAGACCGAGGCTGAGCTCAGCTTTGCCCTGGTCATGAACGCGATCAGTGAAATTCAGGTCGGGGATTCGGTGCGCAACCCGATCTGATTGCCGCGTCACCACAGACACCAGACCCGGGCCGGCAGCGCCCGGGTTTATTTTGCCCGATTGACGCGCTTTATCGCTTGCGCGCTACGGGTCTGGTCGGGACGATAGCGTAATGAGCGCTCCACCACGTAACGTCGATCCGCAACACTGGTTGCGTCTTCTGTACGCGCGGGCGATGTCGCCTTTAGAACTGGATGCGCTGCGCAACACGGTCGGCGGCCTCCCTGAACTCTGCGCGCTCAGTATGCCCGCGCTGATAGAGCTTGGAATCTCTGAGGCCGCCGCCAAACGCCTGGCATCGCCGGATAACGCACAGCTCGAATGCGATCTTGCGTGGCTTGAGCGTGACGGCCGGACCCTTTTGACCTGCGATGATCCGGCGTTCCCGTCGTTGCTGCGACGGCTGCCCGACGCACCGGTGGCGCTGTACGCCGTCGGCGATACCTCGATTCTTGCGTTACCGCAGTTCGCGATGGTCGGCAGCCGCAATCCAACACCGACCGGACGCGACACGGCTGTGGCGTTTTCGACCCACCTGGCTCGGGTGGGCTTGAGCATCGTCAGTGGACTGGCCACCGGGATCGATGCCGCCGCGCACGAAGGCGCGCTCGCCGCCGGTGGGCACACCGTGGCGGTCTGCGGCACGGGACTGGACATTATTTACCCGGCTCGCCACCGGGATCTGGCCATCCGGATTGCCAGAGACGGTCTTCTGTTGAGTGAATATCCGGTGGGATCGCCAGCACGTGCGCACCATTTCCCGCAACGCAATCGTCTGATCAGTGGAATATCGGTCGGCACGCTGGTGGTCGAGGCCGCTCGCAAGAGCGGATCGCTGATTACAGCGCAGCGCGCCGTCGAGCAGGGCCGCGACGTTTTCGCCATACCCGGATCGATCCACAACCCGCTGGCGCGGGGGTGCCACCAGCTTCTTCGCGAGGGCGCCAAACTGGTTGAGTCTGCGGAAGATATCCTGTCCGAGCTGGCCCCCCTGGTGCAGGCCCATGTCGCCCCCGAGGACCCGGCAGAACAAGGCGTCCTGACGCCGGATGACAAGCCCTCCGAAATCGAAAACGACCCGGATTACACGAGGCTGTTAAATGCGCTCGACCACGACCCGGTAAGTGTGGATAAGTTGATCGAGCGCACTGCATTGACGGCCGATGCCGTTTCCTCCATGCTCCTGATTCTGGAGCTTGAGGGCCGTATATCACCCGTGTCGGGTGGTCGCTACGTCCTCAAATGCGGGGGGACATCCAGCTCATGAAAGAATCGGTTCTCGACGTGCTGATGTACTTGTTCGAAACGTACATCGGCGACGAAATGGAACCCGAGCCGGATCGCAACATCCTTCGCGACGAGCTTGAGCGCGCCGGCTTCAACAACCGCACGATCGAACACGCGCTGGAATGGCTTGACGGCCTCGAGTCCGAAGACAAGGACGACACGGCGCCCAACGATCGCTCCATTCGTCTTTTCAATCGACGCGAACAGGCTCGGCTCGACATCGAATGCCGGGGCTACATTATTTATCTCGAGCAAATCGGTATTCTGTCTCCGAGTCAGCGCGAGCTGGTTCTCGACCGCATCTGGGCACTGGGTGCCCGCGACATCGATATTGAAGACATCAAGTGGGTGGTGCTGATGGTGCTGTTCACGCAGCCCGGACAGGAAGCGGCCTACGCACGCATGGAAGATCTCGTGTTTGACGATCGCTCCGGTGTGGTCCACTGACCACGCACACGGCATCACAGCACAGCTTGCACAAAGCCGCGGTTCTTCCCGCGGTTTTTTCGCTTTAGGACAACGGTAATGGCAAAGAATCTGGTCATCGTCGAATCACCGGCAAAATCGAAGACCATCAAGAAATATCTCGGACGTGACTTTGAGGTTCTCGCCTCCTACGGCCACGTTCGCGACCTCGTGCCAAAAGAAGGCGCGGTCGATCCCGAAAATGCATTTGCCATGAAGTACGAAGTGATCGACAAGAACGAGCGGCACGTCGACGCCATCGTGAAGGCGCTCAAGAAAGCGGACTCACTTTATCTGGCAACTGACCCCGATCGTGAGGGCGAGGCGATCTCGTGGCATCTGGTAGAACTGCTCCGCGAGCGCGGCATCCTGAAAGACAAGGACGTGCACCGGGTCGTGTTCCACGAGATCACGAAAAAGGCGATTCGCGAGGCGATTGACCAGCCCGCCGACCTGTCCAGCGATCTGGTCAATGCGCAGCAAGCCAGACGCGCACTGGATTACCTTGTTGGCTTCAATCTCTCGCCCCTGTTGTGGAAGAAGATCCGCCGCGGTCTGTCGGCGGGACGCGTGCAGAGCCCGGCGCTTCGAATGATCTGCGAGCGTGAGGCCGAGATCGAGGCATTTAACCCGCGCGAGTACTGGACAGTCGAAGCCGACGTCTCCAAGGACGTTGACAAAACACCGTCGCCGTTCATTGGTCGCCTGGTGGAGTTTGACGGCCAGAAAGTGGAACAATTCAGCTTCGAATCCGAGGAAGCTGCCACGCACGTCGAAACCACGCTCAATGCGGCCGCCGACGGCAAGCTGCGCGTGGCGAAAATCGACAAGAAGCAACGTCGTCGCAGCCCCACGGCACCGTTCACCACGTCCACGCTGCAGCAGGAAGCCTCACGCAAACTGGGCTTCGGCGCCCAGCGCACCATGCGCACCGCGCAGAAACTCTACGAGGGGATCGACGTTGGCGAAGGTGAGGTCGGCCTGATTACCTACATGCGTACCGATTCGGTGACACTCGCCGTCGAGGCGGTGAATGAAATCCGGGACGTGATCGCCGAGCGCTACGGCAAGGACAACGTGCCCGAGCAGCCGGTGACCTACAAGACCAAAGCCAAGAATGCGCAGGAGGCCCACGAAGCCATCCGTCCCACGTCGGCCATGCGTGTGCCCGGCGTGGAGATGAAAAAAGCGCTGACACCGGACCAGTTCAAACTGTACGAGCTGATCTGGAAGCGCACGGTCGCCTGCCAGATGGTGCCGGCTATCTTCGATACCGTCGCGATCGATCTGATCGCCGGACCCGACGGGGACAAGCGGCATCGCTTCCGCGCCAACGGCTCTATCCTCGTGAAGCCCGGCTTCATGGCGGTTTATCAGGAAGGCGCAGGCGAGAAAAAACAGGACGACAAGGACCGCATTCTCCCGCCGCTCGAAGAAGGCGAGTTGATCGACCTGAAGGCCATCCGACCGGAGCAGCACTTCACCGAGCCACCGCCACGCTACTCCGAAGCCTCTCTGGTCAAGGCGCTGGAGGAATACGGCATCGGGCGCCCGTCCACGTACGCGAGCATCATCCAGACGTTGCAGTATCGCGAGTACGTCGAGATGGACAAGCGCCGGTTCATCCCGACCGACGTCGGCCGCATCGTCAACAAATTTTTGACCAAGCACTTTGAGCGCTATGTGGACTACGACTTTACGGCCAAGCTCGAAGATGACCTCGACGCGGTATCGCGCGGTGAAACCGAGTGGGTGCCGCTGCTCGACGGATTCTGGGATCCGTTCATCAAACAGGTTGAAGAAAAGGAAACCAGCGTGTCGCGCGATGAGGCCGTCGCGGCGCGTGTCCTCGGCACCGATCCCAAGAGCGGCAAGCCGATCAGCGTTCGCATGGGGCGTTATGGGCCGTTCGTACAGATCGGTACCCGTGATGATGAAGATAAGCCCAAGTTTGCCGGCCTGCGCCCGGGCCAGAAGATGGACAGCATCGAGCTGGAAGAGGCGCTGGAGCTCTTTAAACTGCCGCGCAAGCTCGGTGAGACCGCAGACGGCGAACCGGTTTCAGCCAGCATTGGCCGTTTCGGCCCGTACATCAAATACGGCTCCAAGTTTGTTTCGCTGAAGGAAGACGATCCGTACACCGTCACGCTGGAACGCGCGTTGGTGGTCATCGAGGAAAAGAAAATTGCCGATGCAAACCGGCTGATTCTCGACTTTGAAGACGACGGCATTCAGGTGCTAAACGGCCGCTACGGTCCGTACATCACCAACAAGGAAAAGAACGCACGGGTTCCGAAGGACGTCGATCCAAAAACGCTCACGCTTGAGACCTGCAAGGAATTGCTTGAGAAAGCGCCCGTGCGCCGCGGCAAGAAAAAGAAGAAGGTGGCCGCAAAGAAGAAAACCACCAAGGTGGCGGCCAAGAAGAAAACCGCCAAAAAGAAGACCACGCGCAAGAAAGCCACAAAGAAAAAGGCCACAAAGAAAAAAGCGACCAAGAAGAAGGTGAGCAAAAAGAAAGCAACGCGTAAGGTCGCGAAGAAAAAGACATCCTGACGGCGACGCGGCGCGTCGTCTCCGGACGGTGACCTGCCGCGCCGCCTAGATCCAGCGGCGGACGCGTTGGCAGTAGCGCGTGAACGCGTCACCGAACCGCGCTGTCAATGCCCTTTCCTCGGGTTTGATCTGAAACTCGGTGATCACCCAGACAAACAGGACGAGCAGCACCGCGTTGAGCGCCTGCCCAAGCCACAGCGCCCATCCGGTGAGCACAAGCAGCATGCCGAGGTACATCGGATTGCGGGACAAACGGAACACACCGCTTGTGACCAGTTCGCTTGCCCGCTCCGGACGCATGGGGTTAATCGTAGTGCGAGCACGGAAAAACGCGAAGACCGCAATCGCATCGATGCACAAGCCTACGCTTGCTGCTGCCCCGGCAATCAGGCTTTGGACGGCGAACTGAAATTCAAAAATGGTCATCGCTCGGGCCAAACACCACATCAGTACGGCAGTCATCACCCCGATGACCGGTGGGGGAATCCGATGCGCCATGCTGTCCTCCCGGTACGCCTGTTCCGTGGGATAATCATGCCATGACCCCCGCTTTTATTATCGGCGAGGCCGCGCGCATCGTTCGCCATGGTGGCGTCATCGCCCATCCGACCGAAGGTGTATACGGCCTTGCCTGCGATCCGGAGCAGCGCCAGGCACTCGAACGCATTTTTGCAATCAAGTCGCGGGATCTTGGCAAGGGCGTCATCCTGCTGGCGCACGACGCCGCCACACTGCAGCCTTACTGCGCCCCGTTTGATGACGACATGATTGGACGGTTAAACGGGCAGCACCGTCGACCGGTCACGTTCGTCGTGCCGGCGGCTGCGCACACATCCGCACTTCTGACAGGCGGGCGCACCACCCTCGCCGTGCGCGTTACCCGCCATCCACTGAGCAGACAACTGTGTCGCGCCGTTGAGCGCCCGATCGTATCCACAAGCGCCAACCGCGGCGGACGTCGGCCCGCGCGCTCGGCGCAGGCCGTGCGTCGCGCCCTTGGCGGCGATGTGGACATGATTCTGGCCGGGCCGCTGGGCGGCGCGTCTGGTCCAAGTGAAATCCGTGACGCCCTGACCGGGAACGTCCTTCGCCCTGCCGTTGCGCAACAGGAGTCGCCATGAACGATCGAATCAACTACGTGGAGCTGCCCGCACGCGACCTCAAAGCCGTGGAGGCCTTCTACGCCAGGGCATTTGGCTGGACGTTTACCTGGTATGGAGACGGCTACCTCGCCTTCAATGACGGCGCTTTCGACGGCGGCTTTTTCAAAGCAGATTTGTGCTCACAGACGCGTCACGGTGCGGCGCTTGTGGTCTTGCGGTCCGAACAGCTCGAGGCATCGAAGGAGGCCGTGATTGCGGCGGGCGGCACGGTGGTACAGGACATCTTTGATTTCCCGGGCGGGCGCCGGTTTCATTTCGAAGACCCCGCCGGCAACGAACTCGCCATATGGGGTGACGCGCCAGACCGATCCAGAGTGACGCCGTCCATCACGTTTCGGAAACGGCGGTTGATGATGCCGTAGGCTTTGGGGGACCCGGGAAAAACGCATTGGTGCGCTCGATGTAATCCGCGTATTTGGGACGCCGCTCGCCAATGTCCTTTTCCAGCATCGCCACACCGGACACCTTGAGCAGGAAAAAGGACATAATCAACGGACCGGGGAACGCCCACCATGCGCCAGCGCCCAATGCCAGCAAATACAATCCCCACCAAAGAGTGAAGTCGCCAAAGTAATTGGGGTGCCGCGTGTAGCGCCAAAGCCCGCGATCCATCACTTTGCCTTTGTTGTCGGGATTGGCCTTAAAGCGCGATAACTGCCAGTCGCCCACCGCTTCAAAGAACAAACCGATGCTGAACATGGCGACACCGAGGGCGTCGACCGGACCGAGCGGGGCTGTCGAGAGCGCGACGCCCAGGAGCGGTAGTGACACCACCCACGCGATAACGGCCTGCAGCAGAAACACGCGCACGAGACTGGTGTAGCGGAAAGCGGGACCGTTCTTCTCGCGCATGGCAACGTAGCGATAGTCCTCGCCTTCGCCCCAGTTGCGCCAGGTGATGTAACCGGAGAGACGTACCGCCCAGAGCGCCACCAGACCGATCGTCAGCCACGCTCGCTCACTGCCTGGGCCCGCCATGCTGTACGCCACGACGCCAACCAGAAAGAACAGCGACCAAATGCTGTCCACGATGCTGACATCGTTTTTGATGAGGCTTACGAGCCACAACACGGTCGCCAGCGCGCTCATGGCGCCGAGCCCGGTCAACCAGATTTCCCACCAAGTGTTCATATACAAAGCGTATCGATGGGCTGCGTGTTCCGTGTACCGAACCGTAACTTGACGACGGGGAAGACACCGCCTCCGCACGGCGATACGCAATGAAACAGACGCATACAGCGATGACACGGGTCGCTCTGCGATCGCCGTTACTGTCCCCAACGCTACGAACACGCTATGGAGAATGCAATGACATTTCGTACCTTGAAGGTGGCCGCGGCCGCTTCTGTTTTGGCGCTGGCGCTGGGCGCCACGGCCGGTCACCACGAAGGCGGCCACGACATGATGAAAAAAGAGATGGCCGCCAAAGCGGACATCGTTGACGTCGCCGTTGGCGCCGGTCAGTTCAAGACGCTGGCAGCGGCGCTGAAAGCCGCCGGTCTTGTGGATACGCTCAAGAGCGACGGGCCGTTCACGGTGTTTGCACCCACCGATGCCGCCTTCGCCAAGCTGCCGGAGGGCACCGTCGAGAACCTGCTCAAGCCCGAGAACATTGATCAGCTCAAGGCCATCCTCACCTACCACGTGGTCCCCGGTTCGGTCATGGCGAGCGACGTGGTGAAACTATCCAAAGCCAAAACCGTGAACGGCGCAGCCGTTGGCATCAAGGTCAGCGACAGCGGCGTAAAAGTGGACAACGCGAACGTTGTGAAGACGGACATCGCGGCGAGCAACGGCGTGATCCATGTGATCGATTCGGTGATCATCCCGAACAAGGGCTAAGCTCAAACGCGTTTCGCGTTACACTGCGCCCCGTTTGCCGTTTGGGAAACGGGGCGTTTTGGTTCAAAAAACCATTCTTCTGACTCTCGGGCGCCTGCCCAAGGCACTCGAGCTCGCGCGCGGATTTTCGGCACTCGGCTACCGTGTGATCGTTGCCGAACCGCACGCCTGGCACGTTCTCAGGCTGTCGCGCCACGTCACCAAGTCCATCCGGCTGCCCGCGCCCAACAGCAACCCTGACGGCTATCGCCGTGCCTTGCGCAGAGCGGTCCGGCAAGAGGCCGTATGTCTGGTGTTGCCCGTCTCAGAAGAGGCGCCCCACGTGCTCGAGGCGCTCGCGGACGAATCAGGCGTCACCGTTTTTTCTCCAACGCAGCGCGAGGTGGAAACGCTGCAGGACAAGCTCGCGTTCGCGCACAACGCGCAAACCGACGGCTTGAGCGTGCCGGAGACCGCCTTATCCGGCACCGACGAGGCCCACGCGATCGCCGCGTCGGGCCCCACCGTGACCAAACCTGTTCACGGCTGCTCCGGTCAGGGCGTCGCTTTCCACGATCAGGGCGCCGAGATTCGCGTGCCCGCGGACCATCTTGTACAGAGACGCATAGACGGTCGACACATCAGTACGTTCAGTCTGGTACACAACGGACGTGTCTGCGCCACCGCGTTATACGAAGGCACATTGATGCTCGGCACAGTCGCCGTGTGTTTTCGCCGCGTCACCACTGCACCCGCGATCGACGACTGGATTGCCCGTTTCACGGCAACGCGTCCGCTCTCCGGCTTTCTTTCATTTGATTTTATAGTGGATGCCGACGGCACGCCCTGGGCGATCGAGTGCAATCCCCGGACCACGAGCGGCATTCATTTTCTTGAGCCTGCTTCACTGGCGCAGGCTGTGCTCGACAAATCGTCAGACGTAACGTTTCGATCGCACGCCCACTTTCAGCAGTTTTTTCCGGCGCTGACCGAAGCGTATAGCCACATCCTGTCGCCGCGACGATTCGTGGGCAAGCTCAAAACGGTGTTTAGCGCGCGGGACGTGATCTTTGACTGGCGCGACTTAAAGCCGTTTTTTCTGATGACACCGGCGTCGTGGCCGATCCTGCGTCAGACGATATTCGGCGGAAAGAGCTTAGGCGAAGCGGCGACGCAGGACATTGTCTGGACGCCCCGCGACACCAACAATCAGTGGCGCACGCGCCACCTCGACTGAATCTCCTCGGCGGGCCGGGTCGTCAGGCGCGCGACAGGGCGTACCGATCCAGGGTCCTCGATCTGCACATCAAAGCGTCGACACAGACGCGCCAGAATCAGCGTGGCTTCCACCGTCGCAAACGCCTTGCCCACACACACCCTCGGGCCTTGCCCGAACGGCAGATAGGCGCCCGGGGTCAGTTCGTGCTGTCGGGCGCGCGAGAATCGGTCCGGATCAAACGCGTGCGGCTGTTTCCAGTAATCGCGATGCCGGTGCATTGTCCAAGGCGCAATCATCAGCATGGCACCGCGCTTGACCCGGAATCGCTCAATCGTCGCATCCTCGGCAGCCACCCGCGGAATAAATGTGATGGGCGGATAAAGCCTCAGCGCTTCGCGAAACACATTGCGCGTGAAGGGAAGTTTGCGAATGTCCTCGTACTGAATCTCGCCAACACCGACTGCGCGTTGAACTTCGTCACGCACCCGCGCCAACACCTCGGGCGCACAACTCAGCATGTAAAACGCCCAGGTCAGCGCGCTGGCCGTGGTCTCGTGCCCGGCCAGAAAAAACACCCCCAGCTGGTCGATCAACTCCTTGCGCGAGAAGGGCGAGCCCGTTTTATCATCGCGTGCATCCATCACCGCCTGCGCGATGTCCGCGTGGGGACAGGCCACCGCTTGATGGCGATCCACCAGCGTGCCGAGGTGGCGGCGGATGCGCTCGCAGGCAACGAGCACCGGATCGGGCTGCGGCACATCCGTAAACGCCGGTTCGAAGATCAGTCGCTTCAGCTCGACCTGCGCGACCTCGCGCTCAAACATCGCAAACGCTTCGAACACCTCACGGGCGATGTCGTTGTCCAGGCGGGTCGAGAAGACGGTGCGACAAATCACATCAGCGGTCAGCTCGCTCATCGCCAGATCGAGCGAGCGCAGCGTCTCACCATCACGCGTCACGCGGGCTTCAAAATCGTCCACGGCTGCGGACATGGCGTCGAACGCCGTGCTCAGCCGCATGTGGGAAAACGCGGGGCCGATCATCTGGCGCTGGCGCCGCCACTTCGGTCCGTTCGAGACAAAAATGGACTCGCCGACCAGCGGCGCCAGCGCGCCCACCATCAGATCATTTTTGGGGTAGATGTCCGTGGGGTCCGTCATCAGTGACCGGACGATGTCGGGGCGGTTGATCAGAAGGATCGTCCGGCGGGAATACCCGAGCTTGCCTACGCCCATTCGGTACGCGGCCGCGGGCAAAAGACTCAGCAGATCGCCGCCGCCGCGCCACATGGTGCGCAGCAGCGCGAGCAACGGCGTCAACGGCGTCGGTTTGGGCGGACTGTACATTTCGATGTACATTCAATTGCGTCATGTTACCTTGATACCAGCGCCATTAGACCACACTAAACCATGACCAGCGTTCACATTTTCCATTTGCTCGTAGCCGTGCACATCGTGACCGGGGCGCTGGGGCTGGTGTGTTTCTGGATTCCGATACTGGCGCGCAAAGGGGGTGCCGCCCATCGCACCTACGGGCGGGGGTTTGTCTGGCTCATGCTCCTCACGGGTCTGGTCGCCGTGGGCATCAGCCTGACCAGCATTTATGACCCGGTGGCGACCCATGCGCATTTGTTGTCGCACCCTGACTTCGGCAGCGCCGAAATTATCCGCGGCATCTTCGGCTACATGATGATCTACCTGGCACTGCTCACCGTGAATCTGGCGTGGCACGGTCGTCTGTGCGTGGTCCACCGGCGCGATCAGCTTGCCCAGCGCAGCTGGCACAACCTGACCATGCAGGTGATTCTGGGTGTTGCGTCATTGAACTGCCTGATTCAGGGCGTGTTCGTGGGATTGCCGTTAATGATGGCGATTTCATTTGTTGGCATCGCCACCGTCGCCACCAATGTGTACTACTTGTACAAACCCGAGCCCGGCCCCCTCGACTGGCAGCTTGAGCACATCAAATCATTGGTGGGCGCCGGCATCTCGGTCTACACCGCCTTTTTCGCATTTGGCGCCGTCCGCTACGTACCCGCGCTGGCCCTCACGCCAATCCTCTGGTCGGTCCCGCTCATCACCGGCCTTGCGCTGATCATTTATCACCAGCATCAGGTCCGTCAGCGTTTACGACCAAGGCGGCGCGTCGCATGAGACAACCGCACGTCGCCGTGATCGGCGCCGGCATGGGCGGACTGGCGGCGGCCGTGGATCTGGCCGCGCGCGGCGCCCGGGTGAGCATCTTTGAGCGGGGCGCGGGACCGGGCGGGAAAATGCGTCAGGTCAACGGCATCGATGCAGGCCCGACCGTCTTCACAATGCGATGGATTTTCGAATCGCTGTTCGCCGACGCCGGCGCGCGGCTGGACGACTGCCTGTCACTCGCACCGGCCCGAACCCTTGCGCGCCATGGATGGCTGGATGGAAGCCGCCTTGACTTGCACGCCGACATCGACGACTCCGCGGACGCCATCGAAGCGTTCAGCGATCGTGAGAATGCCGACGGTTACCGCGCATTCTGCGCGCGCAGTCGGGCCATCTTCAGCGCACTACAGAACAGCTTTATTGAGTCGTCCCGCCCCAATGTAGCCTCACTGATCTCGCGCATGGGACCGAAACACATTCCCACCATGCTGCGCACCAGTCCGGCGACGTCGCTCTGGAAGGCACTCGGCGAGCACTTCACCGACCCGCGACTGCGGCAACTCTTCGGCCGGTACGCCACATATGTCGGGTCATCCCCGATGCTCACGCCCGCCACACTGATGCTCATTGCGCATGTGGAACAAGAGGGCGTGTGGCTCGTTGACGGCGGCATGGTCGCCGTGGCGCACGCGCTGACTCGCCTTGCGCAAGCCAATGGCGCCGAGTTTCATTTTGATGCACACGTCGAGGCCATCCATGTTGAACGTGACCGCGCAGGCGGCCTGGTACTCAACGACGGTTCGCTCGTCACGGCCGATGCGGTGGTCTTCAACGGCGACGTTAACGCTCTGGCATCAGGCGCACTCGGCGCCGAGGCCCGGACCGCTGTGCGCCACGGCGCCCCGGTGACCGCCGCCAAGCGCTCGCTTTCGGCGATCACCTGGTGCACACGCGCGCGACCGAGCGGGTTCGAACTGGACCATCACAATGTTTTTTTTGGTGACGATTATCACGACGAATTTGACGCAATTTTTGAGCGCCGTGACATGACCACGCGGCCCACGGTTTATCTATGCGCGCAGGATCGCGGCGCGCACGGCACCGGCGCGCAGGACTACGAGCGGATGCTGTTATTGATCAATGCGCCGGCTGATGGGGACAAGCGCGCGTTTGGCGAAGACACCGTGACCACGATGCAAGCACGCGCCGAAGCGGTTATGTCCGCGTGCGGGCTTACGCTCGAGCACGCGACATCAGATGTCACAACACCCAATAGCTTCAACACCCTTTTCCCATGCACCGGCGGCGCGCTTTACGGGCAAGCGACGCACGGCATGTTCGCCTCGTTTCAGCGTGCTGCAGCGGCGACAAAGCTGCCGGGCTTGTTTGTTGCGGGGGGATCGGCGCACCCGGGAGCGGGTATCCCGATGGCGACCATGAGCGGCCGCCTCGCGGCAAACGCCGTCGCCACAGCGCTGTCGCTGCACCCGACTGCCGCCCGCCAGCGCGCGATGGGCGGATAATCTAGCCGAACCGACCCGCGGCCTGTTTGTTGGCCCGGACCTCGTCCGCCGACGGCACAAGACGCTCCAGAACTTTGGCGGAACAGATCACGCCGGGCATACCCGCACCGGGATGCGTGCCCGC
>JBCCMA010000105.1:0-12659 GCA_039026595.1 Pseudomonadota bacterium | reverse complement strand
GTCTGGAGCGGGTGATGGGAATCGAACCCACATCATCAGCTTGGAAGGCTGAGGTTCTACCGTTGAACTACACCCGCCTCTGGACCGCCTGACATCGATAAAACATCAACGAGCCGCAGCTTCCCTACTTCCCCGCCCGCTGTTTTCGACCCGGAACACGTCCTGATCGGGCACACACGGCGCCGCTCGGAGCGGATCCTTGGTGGAGGGGGGAGGATTCGAACCTCCGAAGGCATAGCCAGCAGATTTACAGTCTGCCCCCGTTGACCGCTTGGGTACCCCTCCCGGACGGAAGCCCGCTATTGTGCTCATAGGGTAGGGGTGTGTCAACACGCGCAACGCCTTGAATATTGGCGGTGTCAAACGCCCCCGGCGGACGAGGGAGCCGGCCCCAGCGCGCGGGCATTGTCGGCCAGCAACGCCGCCAATCTTGCCTTGATCGGGCCGCCATCATCTCGCGGGTAGGCCCGCAGGGCCGCCGTGTAACGGTTGATTCCGGCAACAAACTGCTCGAGCGCCTGACGGGTCACTAACGGCGCCATGGCACCCAGCCCCATGGTTTCAAGCAGGTGCGCGTTCAGGCGCTGCTCATACTGTCCCGACATTGGCAATGCGAGCATGGGCTTTCCGAGGTGCAGCGCTTCGGTCATCAATGTGAAGCCCGCCGTCGCCACCACCCCGCGCGAGCTGGCGAGGTCAGCAAGAAACCCATCGACACTGAACGGCCGGAAAACGATATGACCTTCGCGGTCGTCGCGGTCAAACCCGTAAACCCGAAAAACCTGCCCCGCACACGTTCGCAATACGTCGACGAGCCCGTCGAATGCCTGGGTGGCATAGACCAGAACGTGATCACCCGTGGTCGGGGTCAGGTCGCGCACGACCTGGCGCAATATCGGCGAGTACAACTCGGCACGCGGATCGGTGACCTCGCCGCGATAAAACGTGCTGATCAAAGAGGCCGCGGGCTGCGGCACCATGGCGCGAATCACTGATCGCGTTACAAAACCGTCCCAGCGCGCCGCGGGGACGGGCGGATAGGACATGAACCGCATGCGATGCTGGTTATCGATCGTGACAAGCGGCACCCCCGACCGCCGGGCCGCATAGGCGGTCATGGGTTCAAAATCCGTAATCACAGCGTGCGGTGCAAACGCCTCCATCAAACCACAGACCGAGCGCCACGAACGATAAAGCCGACGGCACGCCCGGACGTTGCGGGCGACCGTAGCGGTTGCCGACAACTTGTTATTCACGCTGACGATGTGAAGCCCGGTGATGGCATGCACGTCGAAGTCAGGCGAGAGATTACGCACGCCCCGGTCGTAGCTCACCACACGGACATCGTGCCCCAGCGAAAGCAGGTGCTCGAGCATCTCCCGTGCTCTTGAAGAATGACCGGAGCCCTCGCCCGACACGCCGTAAACGATTCTTGTCATCGCCGCGCACTATACGCGCCCGGGGGGCTTGCTAATGTAATAGCGCGCTATTACACTAGCCCGCAATGACAACTGCGGCGACAACCCCATGAAGCAAAACCCGATCACAACACCCGCGTCGGGACGCGATGCGCGCGAAGACGCGCTGTTTGAAGCCATCCTCACACTGGAATCCGTCGACGACTGCCGGGCATTTTTTGGCGATCTGGCCACGCCGGCCGAGTTGGAAGCTCTGGTCGATCGCTGGGCCGTGGTGCCCGCATTGGCCGAGGGCCAGCCTTACCGCCACATTCAGAGCGCGACCGGCGTCAGCGTCACCACGATCGGCCGCGTCGCCCGCTGCCTCGGCAATGAAACAGGGGGGTACCGCCGTGTCTTACGCCGCCTCGGTCGCAACAACCCGTAAAGCTGCGCCGGGTCGCGTCCGTATCGCCATCCAGAAGTCCGGGCGATTAACAGACAACACGCTCGCACTGCTTGGGCGATGCGGCTATCGCTACAGCCGCGGTCGCGACGATCTGGTCTGCTTCGGAGAGAACATGCCGGTCGATCTGCTGCTGGTACGCGACGACGACATTCCAGGGCTTGTCGCCGAAAACGTGTGCGATCTCGGCGTGGTTGGACAAAACGTGCTCGCCGAAAAAAACCACATGCTCGCTCGAGACGGTCGCGCCCTCCCCGTCGAGGTTCGACCGCTGCGCTACGGCCACTGTCGGCTTTCGCTGGCGGCGCCGCGGGAGGAACAGTTCGGCGCCGTCAACAATTTGAATGGCAAACGGATCGCAACCAGTTATCCCGAAATTCTGGGTCAGTTTTTGAATGACGTTGGCGCGGACGCCAGCATCGTTGAGCTGTCCGGCGCGGTCGAACTGGCACCGCGTCTCGGCCGGGCCGATCTGGTATGCGACCTCGTTTCCACCGGTGGAACCCTGGCGGCGAACGGGCTGACTGAAGTTCTGTGCCTGATGCAGAGCGAAGCGTGGCTGGTGCGCGCACCCTCACGCCACGATGACCCGACCTGCCGCGACTGGATGACGCGCCTGCTGCAACGTCTGGACGGGGTCATGCAGGTGGATGAGAGCAAATACATCATGCTGCACGCGCCGGGTGACGCGCTGAACCGGATCACTTCTTTACTACCCGGGTCCGAAACGCCCACGGTTGTCCCTCTGAGCGGGAACGACGACAAGGTGGCCGTGCATGCGGTTTGTCGAGAAAACGTGTTCTGGGAAACGCTCGAGAATCTGAAAGCCGCCGGCGCCAGCTCCGTGCTCGTCCTGCCCGTGGAGAAGATGCTCCTGTGACCGAACTTGCTATACAGCGCTGGTCCGGTCTGGACCCGGACGAACGAGACGCCGCGCTCGCCCGCCCCACCTCATCCCTGGATCCGGCTCTCCTGAACCGCGTCGCCGACATTGTGTCCGACGTGCGCGCGAGGGGCGATGAGGCGCTTGCGGAACTCACCGCCCGCTTTGATGGCACGACGCCCTCGAGCCTGCGCGTCCCGGACGCGGAGATCGCCGGGGCACTGGCCGCCTGTCCGACCGCGGATCGGGCGGCGCTGGAGCACGCGCGTTCAAATATTCATCGCTTTCACGCCGCGCAGTTGACTGACCTTCCGTGGGTCGAGGTCGATGCGGGCGTACGTTGCCGTCAAGTCCGACGTCCGATCGACGCCGTGGGTCTGTACGTGCCCGGCGGCAGCGCACCGCTCCCGTCGGCGCTCTTGATGCTTGCCATACCGGCACTGCTCGCGCGTTGTCCCCGCATAGTGATCTGCTCCCCACCGCAATCGGATGGGTGCGTAGCGCCCGTGGTTCTGGCCGCCGCCGCGGTATGTGGTGTCAGAGAGGTGTACGCCGTCGGTGGCGCCCAGGCGATCGCGGCGATGGCATATGGCACGGCGAGCATCCCCGCGGTGGACAAGATTTATGGGCCGGGCAACGCGTATGTGACCGCCGCCAAAATGCTGGCGGCGCAGGACCCGCGCGGGGCCGCCTGCGACATGCCCGCCGGTCCGTCCGAAGTTCTGGTCATTGCTGATGACACGGCCGACGCCGATGCGGTGGCCGCGGACCTGATGGCCCAGGCCGAGCACGGTCCCGACTCACAGGCGCTATTGATGACCGTCAGTGTAGATCTCGCGACGGCCGTGCGCCGTTCGATCGCAAGCCAACTCCCGGCACGCTCGCGCCGGCACATCATCGCCGCCGCATTGTCACACTCCCGCGCCGTTGTCTTTGAACGCATGGATGATGTGATCGTCGCCAGCAATCGCTATGCCCCCGAGCATCTCATCATCAATACGCGCGATGCAGAACAGCGCCTGTCTGACATTCGAAATGCCGGCTCGGTCTTTCTGGGTCCGTGGGCCGCCGAGACCTTCGGCGACTACTGCAGCGGCACCAACCACGTGCTTCCGACCTATGGCTTCGCGCGCGCCTACAGCGGCGTCACGCTCGCCGATTTCTCCAAGTTCATCACCGTGCAGCATTTGAATCAGACCGGCTTTGATCGACTGTCCGAGACAGCGCAACGGCTGGCCATGCTTGAAGGCCTTGACGCCCACGCAGCCGCCGTAACGGTACGACAACGTCAGCGCGACCGACTGAGGCGTCGCGCATGAGCATCCTGAATCTGATGCGCCCCGATTTGCGCGACTTCAGCTTGTACACTGCCGGCGACGGGGACGATTCGCGTGTCCGTCTGCACGCAAACGAACTTCCGTATCGAGCAAAGGATGACCACAGCGCAAGAGGCTTGAACCGCTACCCGCTCGGACGCGATCAGCGGCTGACAAAACGTCTCGCCGAACTCTATGGCATCGCACCGGACAACGTCCTCGCCACGCGAGGCAGTGACGACGGGATTGATCTGCTGATTCGCGGATTCGGTTGCGCCGGTCGCTCACGCGTTCTGAGCACATCACCCGGTTTTACCATGTATCCACAGCTTGCCGCACTTCAGGGCTGTCACACCGACATGGTCCCATTGAGCGCAGGCGATCACTTTGTTGTGCAAGCGGACGCCATTGTGGACGCGTGCACGCCCGACACGTCGCTGGTTTTTTTGTGCTCGCCGAATAATCCGAGCGGCCGTACGCTGGACACGGACACCATCCGCAACGTGTGCGAGGCACGACGCGATCAATCACTCGTTGTTATCGACGAGGCCTATGCTGAATTCAGTCGCCACCCTTCTGCGATCGAGTTACTCGAAACCGTTGAAAATCTGGCCGTGTTGCGCACGATGTCCAAAGCCTACGGGCTGGCATCTGCCCGGGTCGGTGCGATCGTGGCGGGCACCGAACTGATCGGTGCACTGGATCGAATGATGATGCCGTTCCCACTGCCTGCCGCCAGTGTGCAGGAGGTCCTCACGCGCACCGAAGGCGGAGCATTGACGGCCCTTCAGCAGAACTGGCGCGAGATCGTCGCCGAGCGCGAACGCGTCGCCCACGCCCTTGCCGGGCATCCACAGATCGCGCGCGTTTGGCCGAGCGATGCCAACTTTCTGCTACTGGATTGTTCAACGCCCGCCTCGCTGGTTGAACACTGTCGCGAACGTGGGCTGCTTGTGCGACTGATCTCAGGTAGCGAACGCGCGTTCGTCCGCGTGACCATCGGTCGACCGATTGAGAACGACCTGTTTCTTGGGGCACTTTCGGAGCAGGCGGCATGAATGCCGAACGCATTGCGTTCGTCGACCGCGACGGGACGATTATCGAAGAGCCGGAAGACTTTCAGATCGACTCGTTCGAGAAGTTGAGCTTTGTACCTGGCGCTATTCGGGGTTTGCGCGCGCTTCAAGACAACGGCTTTACGCTCGTGCTCGTGAGCAACCAAGACGGATTGGGCACCGCCGCGTTTCCACAGGCTGACTTCGATGGTCCCCACGCGCTGATGCATCGCGTGCTCAAAAGCGAAGGCATCGCCATTAATGCGGAGTACATCTGCCCGCATCTTCCCGATGACAACTGCGCCTGCCGAAAGCCTGCTGTTGGCCTGCTGCGCGACTATCTCGCGCGCGACGACTGGTCGCGGGGGCGGAGCGTGGTGATCGGTGACCGCCAAACGGATGTCGAACTGGCGGGCAATCTTGGCGTGCGCGGCCTGCGTCTTGGGGATCACGAGACGCCGGACTGGTCGCACGTTGTCGACGAACTCACGGCCACCAATACGATTGCCCGCGTTCACCGCAAGACAAACGAAACCGACATTCGAATTCGGCTGTCGCTTGGGAACGCCACACCGACGGTCATCGACACCGGAATCGGTTTTTTCGACCATATGCTGGAGCAGCTTGCGCGCCACGGCGGGTTCGCGCTCGAGTTGTCGTGCCGTGGCGACCTCCACATTGATGAACATCACACGGTTGAAGACTGCGCTCTGGCGCTGGGCAAGGCGCTAGCGGAGATCACTGGCGACAAGAGAGGACTGGCGCGTTACGGCTTCACGGTGCCAATGGACGAAGCGCGCGCCCACGCCGTTGTCGATTTCAGCGGTCGTGCGCACTGTCGTTTCGACGCACCGCTGACGCGGGAGTCGGTAGGGGGTCTGCCCACCGAAATGGTGCCGCATTTCTTCGAGTCGCTGGCGAGCGCCGCCCAACTGACGCTGCACATTGATGCGCAGGGCGACAACGATCACCACATCATTGAGGGGGCGTTCAAGGCCACAGGGCGGGCGCTGCGCCAGGCGCTCGCGCGATCGGGATCTGAATTACCCAGCACCAAGGGCGTCTTGTGACACAGGTTGCCGTAGTGGACAGCGGCGCCAACTTTGCGTCCGTGCGCAGCGCGCTGGAACGCTGCGGTGCCAGCTATACGTTGACCCATGATGCGGCGACGCTACGCGCGGCCACGCATGTGCTTTTGCCGGGGGTAGGTAATGTGACGGATTCGTGGAACCGGATTAAAGGTCACGGCCTCGTCGACACGCTGCGCGAGCTCACCCAACCCGTGCTGGGTATCTGCGTCGGCATGCAAATGATGTTTGAGCACTGCGACGAGGCCGGCCACGACACGCTCGGCGTTTTCAAAGGACACGTCAAAGCACTTTCGGCCACCCCACAAGAACGCGTGCCGCACTGCGGCTGGAATACCGTGTCCGTTCGCGGTGACCACGCACTCACCCGCCGACTGGCCTCCGACCCCGAAGGGCCGCTCGACTCACACGTTTATTTTGTGCACAGCTTCGCAGCGCCCGTCACCGACGATACGTTGGCGGAATGTCGACACACGATCCCCTTCGCGGCAGCCGTCGGGCACGCCAATTTCTACGGTGTCCAGTTCCACCCCGAACGTTCAGCACGTACAGGCGCCGCCTGGCTGCGGGCGTTCCTATCCCTATGACCACATCCACACAGATCATTCCCGCGCTCGACCTGAAGGAAGGCCACTGTGTTCGACTAACACAGGGGCGCTTCGACACCACCGAAGACTTTGGCGATGACCCGCTCGCACTGGCAAGGGCCTACGTCGACGGCGGCGCCCGCCAGTTGCATCTGGTCGATCTTGACGCCGCCGAGGGCGCCGGAAAAAACAACTCGGCGCTGATCGCACACGTCGCACGCTCGTTGGACGTCGCCGTGCAGACCGGCGGCGGACTGCGCGCGACGGAAGACCTGACGAGGCTGTTTGATGCAGGCATTCAAAGAGCCGTGATTGGCAGCCTCGCGGTAAGTGATCCGGCTCGCGTGCGCGAATGGCTCTCGCACTTCGGGTCCGAGCGCGTGGTTCTGGCGCTGGACGTCGAGAGCGAGGCGCAACCGTATCTGCGCATACATGGCTGGCAGCAGGAAACCCGATCCAGACTCGACGACACGCTGGCCGAATTTACATCGCACGGGCTAAGACACGTGCTTTGCACGGACATCTCGCGCGACGGCATGCGCAGCGGCCCGAGCATTGCGCTGTATCGGAGCATTCTCGCGCGCTTTCCGGATGTGAAATTGCAGGCGTCCGGAGGGATTCGTAATGCCGGTGACCTCGCTCAGCTGGCGCATGCCGGTGTGCCCTACGCGATTAGTGGCCGCGCGTTGCTTGAGGGCACGTTACGACTTGAGGAAGTACCGGCATGAGCCTGGCGCGACGGATCATCGCGTGCCTTGATGTTCGTGACGGGCGGGTCGTCAAAGGTGTGCGTTTTCAGAACCACCGTGACATGGGCGACATAGTTGCACTCGCCGGCCGATATGCAGAGGAAGGTGTCGACGAACTGGTGTTCTATGACATTACCGCCAGTCCTGAAAATCGTACCGTGGACGTTTCATGGGTGGAGCGTGTCTGCGCGGCAATCGACATTCCCTTTTGTGTTGCGGGCGGCATCCGCAGCGTCGACGATGCCGAACGCATTCTGGCGGCCGGCGCGGACAAGATATCCGTCAACAGTCCGGCCCTGTTCGATCCTGCTCTGATAAGTCGGCTCGCCGCCCGTTTTGGACGCCAGTGTGTCGTCGTTGGAATCGACAGCCGCGACATTGACGGTCAGTGGCAGGTGCATCAACTCACCGGCGACGACGCAACGCGGGCGCACGCCGGTCGGGCCCTGTTCGACTGGGTGGATGAAGTCGTGGATCGCGGCGCGGGCGAGATTGTCCTGAACTGCATGGGCCACGACGGTGTGCGCACCGGCTACGACATCGAGCAATTGCACTGTGTGCGCTCCGTATGCAACGTGCCGCTCATCGCGTCAGGCGGCGCGGGCACACTCGATCATTTTTCTGATGTGTTCGAGCGAGCGGACGTCGACGGCGCTCTGGCCGCAACCGTGTTTCACAGCGGCGCCCTGCATGTGCAGGACGTCAAGGCCCATTTGACGGCACGAGGCATCAACGTACGACCATGATTGACCAGCTAGACTTTGCCAAGTCACCGCTTATTCCTGCGATCGTTCAGGACGCGAACACACAGCGTGTGCTGATGCTCGGCTTCATGAATGAGGACGCCGTCGCGCGCACGCTGGAAACGCGCCAAGTGACGTTCTTCAGTCGGCGGCGTCAGGCGCTGTGGACAAAAGGTGAAACGTCCGGGAATACGCTTGCGCTTGAGTCTATTCGTACAGACTGCGATCGTGACACGCTCCTGATCGAGGCCACGCCCGCCGGACCCACGTGCCACCTCGGCACCACCTCGTGCTTTGACGGTGATGCAACGCCTGGCACGACCTCTCCATCCGGCACAACCACGACGCGCGCGTTCTTGTCTGATCTTGAAAACACCATCGATCAGCGTCTGGCACATGGCGGTAAGGAAAGCTACGTAGCGCGGCTGGCCGGTAAGGGCCCGTTAAAAGTCGCGCAAAAGGTGGGGGAAGAAGGGGTCGAAGTAGCACTGGCGGCAGTGGCTGAAAACCGCGAGGCGCTACTCAATGAAGCCGCCGATCTGGTCTTTCACCTGCAGGTGTTATTGCGTACCCGCGAACTGAGTCTGGACGACGTGGCGCGCACTCTCGCCGCGCGCGCGCACTGAGGCGGTCACGATTCGTCCTGGATTGCGGCGAGAACATCGGACGGTGCACCGAGCAAGTTGGATACGATGGCTGACAGCTCATCGAGGGACATCGCGTCATCCCTCATCGCCAGTGTTCTGACCACATCGTCCAGCGATCGCCCTGCGCCGGTTTGAAGCTCTTTATCGAGCGCCGCGAACACCAGCACCGCACGCGCGGTTGTGGCACCGCGCGACCGGGGGCCGCGCAGCGGGCCCGCCTTCTCAGCGTAACGCTTCAGAGATCGCATCGTTTTGGCATAGCGACTGGCGGTGGTGGTGCCAGACCGGCGCAGAAGCTGAACGCTGTAAAACTCGGCGAGCCCTTCGACGATCCAGTCGTCCAGATCACCACCATCCCGACGTAACCCCACGTGAAACAGCTCGTGGACAAGCGTGCTCGTCCCGTTCTCACTGATCAGTGGCCGATCCGAATGCAGATAAAGCGAGGCCGGCCCGGACAGGCCTCCGCGCCAGAACGGGTCTTCCGCGGACACGAGCAAAACGTCGCTCGGGTAGTCTGGCAGCAGCCGCACCAGATCCGGCATGACCCAGTTCAGCATGGCGAGCGTGTCCTGCCGGCGCACGCGCTGACCCTTCGGCGCGGCCACGACGCAACGCACGCCGGCGATGCGGTCGATCCGCACACCGATGTCCCCCGCGATCATCCAGCCGGCGGGCCGATCGATACGCCGTTCCGTGTTTTCCACACGGTACCCGTCGCCGTCTGTTGCGAGCGCCGTCAGGAAACTCCAGTCCTTGGGCGTATCCACGTGAAGGACAGCGCTTGCCTCCGTATCGGCCAGCGCACGACTCGCCATGCTGGGAAAGGCGTCCTCACCGCGAAACAAACCCCAGCGCGACCCGAGCCGAGCGTCCAGCGACTCATCCGTCCGGCTGTTTGTGATCGGCGCCGACCAGCTCAATGTGCCGCCTTTCTTCGGCACGGCCCATGTGACGCGCCCGTCGTCGATGGTCAGGCCGTCTTTGGCTTTGATGTCGACAAACCGAGCGTCGTCCGCGGTAAAACTGAGCTCGCGCAGCGCGCCGTTGCCTTGCACGACGGTGATGCTGGCGTGTGCCGACCCCGGCGCCGGGCGCAAATCAAGACGGTAATCAAGGCGGACGGTGTCCGCCAGGACCGGCCACACGATCGTCGATGCGATCAATGCGCCGGCCATACCACGCAGCCATGACACTTTGTTCACCCTCAACCGGTAATCCGCACCGATTGCTCAATCGCGCCGAAAATGCTCTGCCCTTGCGCATCGAGCATCTCGATACGGACCGTATCGCCACCGCGCATGAATGAGGTGCTGGGCGAGCCGTTTTCAATGGTCTCGAGCATGCGCTTTTCAGCGATACAGCTCGATCCGCGCGAACGGTCGTAGTTGGAAATGGTGCCGGAACCGATCACCGTACCTGCGCCAAGTCGACGGGTGCGCGCGACGTGCTGGATCAGGCGGTGGAAATTGAACGTCATGTCAACGCCGCACTCCGGTTCACCAAAAAGTGAGCCGTTGAGGTGGGTTCGCAGCGCGAGTTTGAACGTCCCCGCGCTGTAGGCCTCGCCCAGCTCATCGGGGGTGACCGCAACCGGAGAAAACGCCGTGGACGGCTTGCTCTGGTAGAAACCAAAGCCCTTCGCCAGTTCCCCCGGTATCAGATTACGCAAGGACACATCGTTCACGATCATCAGCAGCCGGACATGTTGGCCCGCATCGTCGGCCTGCACACCCATCGGGACGTCGCCGGTAACCACGGCCGTTTCCGCCTCCATATCGATGCCCATGTCCTCGCTGGGTACGAGAATGTCATCTCGCGGACCGAGAAAATCGTCGGATCCACCCTGGTACACAAGCGGGTCGTGCCAGAACGAGTCCGGCATCTTGGCGCCGCGCGCTTTGCGCACCAGCTCGACGTGGTTCACGTAAGCGCTGCCATCCACCCAGTGATACGCCCGCGGCAGCGGCGCATCAGCCGCCGCCGGGTCAAACTCGATTTCACCATCGACCGGACCCGATGCCAGTTGATCCGACACAGCCTGCGCCTTGGGCGCGAGCGTATCCCAGTCGTCGAGCAATGCCTGGAGCGTCGGCGCCACTTCGGGCACAGCGACGGCCCGGGAAAGATCTCTGCTGACCACGACCAACTGGCCGTCGCGACCGTGTTTGAGACTCGCTAATTTCACGCCTTTTCCTCCGGATTGGCTGCGCGGCTGCGCTTTATACCACCGCAGCCGGGGCGCGGTCAGCCGCTGTGGCGTTTACAGCGCCGCCTCGAGGGCAACATGCGCCTGCCGTGTGGCGGCATGCTCCGGACCCAGCCAGCCGGTGTAGGCCTCGAGCGCCAGCAAAGCGCTTTCGTGCGCCGCATCCGCCTGGCCGTTGGCGATCAGCGCCCGCGCCAGCATGATCTGCCGCCGCGACACATGGTCGGGCGTGCGTCTGGCGTCCTGACCAAGCGCGACGGCGCGACGTGCATGCAGGAGCGCCTTACCAGCGTCGCCGGCTGCCAGATCGCACTCTGCGTGCGCTACGAAGTAGATCCATGCTTCGGTCCGATCGAGGAACGCCCCCAATTCCCGATCCACCACCGTCAGCGCCCGCTGACCGTCCAGCGGCCGGCCGGCCTCGCAGTGACGCAGCGCCATGCCCGACGCCGACAGGGCAAAGTCTTCCTCACCGCCGCCCCGCTCCATCAACGGCCGCGAGACTTTGAGCGCTCGTTCATGCATGGCCAGCGCGCGACCACTGTCGCCCTGAAGAGCGTGCAAATTTGCGTAGTTATTGAGAACAGACGACATCGAGAGCGTGTTTTGCGCCGGGAACGCCTCGCAGCCGTCCAGCGCGCGGGCAAAGCTCGCCTCTGCGCCCTCAAGATCGCCGCTCAGGAACTGCGCGAAGGCAAGATTGTTGTAGCCCACGCACCAACTCGGCTGAACGGAATCTCCCACCGATTCATGCAGCCGCGCAATCGCTTCCGACATCAGAGACAGTGCATCGTCCGCCTCGCCCTCCTGCATGTGCACCATGGCGCGATCGTTCAGGATGTACAGATATAGAAAGCTGTCTTCTAGACCGAGTCGCCGGGCTTCGTCCATCGCATCGATGTACTGCGCGATGGCGGCCTGCGCCTGCCCCGGCTTATCGCTGAGCGCCCCACCGATGCGGTAGCGCGTCTCAACCCGCAGCTGCGCATGGTCCGGCAGCTCACGGTCCACGAGCGCAACGGCCTTGCGCGCCAACGCTTCGCCGCGGTCGGGCTGATCCAGCCAGAGCCGTGCCTCGCTAAGGCGCATCAACAATTCGATGCGCACCTGCGGTTGATCGAGCAGTGTCTGATCCAGTCTGAGTTCGGCGACGTCGAGCACGTCCGCGATGGTGGCGTTGGTGCCGGTCTGTATCTTTGAATCCCAGTTTGCGCTGGGCGAAAGCAAAATATCGCCGAGGAACTCGCTGACCGCCTCGGTGCGCTGCAACTGTTCGGCGACCTGACGTGACTGTTCGCGCGCCACACTGGCCTGCCACAACGAGGCGACCAGACCGCCAACAATCGCGAGCATCATCGCGGACAATGCCGTGGCCGTCGCGCGGTTGCGCCCCACCCAGCGGCGCGCGCGGTACAAACTCGAATCAGGTCTCGCGTGGACCGGTTCGCCGCGCTGCCATCGTGTCAGATCATCGGCCAGCGCACCGGCGGTGCCGTATCGACGATCCGTATCCGGCGCC
>JBCCMA010000104.1:0-12992 GCA_039026595.1 Pseudomonadota bacterium | reverse complement strand
CTCAAATTCAGCAAAGGCGCACGCGGGATGCGTTCGACGAATGGTGCGCTTGAGAAAGAAGCGATCCTCGGCGCTGTCCTCAACGATCATCACCGAGTTCAGCGCGTTCATGTTGGAGCCGCCTTGAGCGTAAAGACGAAGCGAGCGCCATCCTGATCCTGTTCAACCATCGTTATCTGACCTCCATGTCGTGCCACGATGCGTTCGCAAAGCGCAAGACCAAGACCGTTCCCCTCGAATTCCTTTTCCGTGTGAAGCCGGGAGAACAGCTCAAAGACCTTGTCTTTGTACTTCGACGGCACGCCAATGCCGTTATCCGTTACCGCGTAGCCTACCATGCCTTCAGGAGCGGGCGCCTCGGTAATCCTGACTGAACAATCTCGACTATTGTCCCTGTACTTAAGTGAGTTGCTGATTAGATTCTGGAACACACGAGCCAGCAGACTCGCGGCGCCGAGGCACATCGGCAGTGCGTCGACGTGGATCTGGGCGCCCGCCTCTTCGATCTGGCTCACACAGTCGCCCAGAACTCTGGCGACGACCTTGTCCATGTCAACACGCTGCAGTTCCAGCGTGCCGTCCTGCATACGCGAATATTCGAGGATGCCGCCGATGCGGGATTTCATGCGTTGTGCGGAGACGGTCAGAAAGTGGATTAACTGATCCTGATCCGGCGTGTCCGACGCGGGTAAATCCTCGATCAGCATCGAGAGGGAGTTTTCAAACGTGTTAATTGGCTGAATCAGGTCGTGCGCGGCGATAAAGGCGAAGCGACGAATCTCCTCGGCACGTCGCTGAATTTCCTGTTCGCGTTTCTTGAGGCTGGTGATGTCCAGATGCATGCCCATCATGCGCAGTGGGCGGTGTTCCTCGTCCCATTCCACCACCCGACCGCGGCACAGGACCCAGATGATCGAACCGTCCTTGTGGCGATAGCGCACTTCACGGTCGTAGGGGATTTCCCCTCTGGACTCCACGTGGGCTTCGAACATTTCGAGAGTACCGGGAAGGTCGTCTGGATGGATAATCTCCTGCCACGCTTCGGGCGTGTTCTCCATCTCGTGCTCGGCGTAGCCAAACATCGATTTGAAGCGGGGACTCAGGTATTCCGTGCCCGCTTCAACGTCCCAGTCCCAGTAACCGGCCGCCTCGCTTTCCAACAATCCTTCAAGGCGATCCCGCTGTGTCTCGACTTCGTGAGCGAGCTGTTTGGTTTCGGTGATGTCCAGAAAGGTGACGACCACGCCGCGTGCGCTGTTGTCCGCATCGCGATAGGGCCGAACCCCGGTTCGCGCCCAGCCACCGTCGGTGCGCTGGACTTCGCGGATGTTCTGGGCACCGTGGTCGCGCGCGCGCTCGACGTCATCCATGACGTTCATGAGGCCCGCATTGGTCAGTTTCGATGAAAAGTTGTTGATCGGCCGACCGATGTCACCCTCTTGTAACTCAAAATACAGCGCAATTCCGTGGCTGAACTGACGGATACGCAGGTCGTCGGACAACACCAGGATGCCCAGGTCAGCGGTGGCCAGAAGATTATTGATGTCGGCCGTGGCCGCTTCGAGCTCGGCAATGCGCTCCACGTTCTCGGCGTTAACGGTATAGAGCTCTTCGTTGATGCTCTGCGTCTCTTCATTGTTGGCCTGAAGTTCTTCGTTCGACGCAATCAACTCCTCATTGGTGGTCTGCAGCTCTTCATTGGAGGCACCGAGGTCTTCGGCCGTCGCGCTCAACATCGCCTGCAGTGATTCCACCTCGCTTTCAAGCTGTCGGGCATAGTGACTGTTCGTTGCACGGGCATTGGCCGAGGTTGGCGGCTCGTCCGAGTGGTCTTCGTCGGTCTTGATGGGATGGCGCAGTGTGATCGAAAACGCGACCGGATGGTTGTCCCACTCAATCTTGCGGCAAGAGGCGGAAATAAAGTCGCCACCTACGCGAATATGCGTTTTTTCGGCATGTCCGTCGATATCGGCACGGCGCATCATCATGGCCATCGCGCTGCGCAGCTGCTCGTCGACCAGATCAAGCAGATTGGGTGAGAATCCATCGGACGAAATGCGCAGCAGCCGTTCATGCTCACCGAACGTCCGGATCATCCGGCCGTCCTCGGACACGATGCAGACGCATACGCCAGCGTCAACCAGTGAGGCGTGCAGAAGCTTGCCCGTGTCGTCCGGTCGGCGATTCAAACGGGTGGCCGCGTCGGTGTTTCGCGGAAGGATGCGCGTAATGGGAAAGTCGAGGGCGAGCTTGGTGCGACGCATGTGGGCACCGACATGCCGGGTGTTCCGATAAATACGTGATTTTTGCAAAACCGGTTCAAACATGGCGCCGTGCTGGCCCGGCGACTCCGCCGCGCCCAGCAGCAGAAAACCGTCCTGACGAAGGGAGAATGAAAAG
Organism: Pseudomonadota bacterium; assembly: GCA_039026595.1. Lineage (GTDB taxonomy): Bacteria > Pseudomonadota > Gammaproteobacteria > Steroidobacterales > JBCCMA01 > JBCCMA01. Next base: position 10,592 of record JBCCMA010000104.1, on the reverse strand, counting down.
TGCGTCATGACCTTGGTTTGAACGTCGGGGCTCAGGTAGATCAGGAGGTTGCGGCAAATCACAAGATCCGTGCGCGTGTAGGGCACGTCATCCACGATGTTGTGCACAGCGAAAAACACTTTGTTGCGCACGCTTGAAGAAATCCGGCAGGTGCCCGAGCGGAACTGGACCAGATCGGATTCCAAAATTTCGTGCGGCATCTCATCGCGAACGCCGTCTGCGTAGGTGCCCTGTTTCGCGATATTGATCGCGTCTGCCTTAACGTCTGTTGCGTAGATACGGTAGTCGCGCGCGATGTCGTGTTCGCGCCGGTACCGCTCCAGCAGTATCGCGATAGTAAACGCCTCTTCACCGGTCGAGCAGCCGGCGGACCAGACCTTGACCGGCTCGTCCAGATTGCCACCCGAGAAAAGCCCGGGCAGCACGGTCTCAATCAGCGCGTTCCAAACGGGTAAATCCCGGAAAAAGTTGGTGACGCCCACCAGAAATTCCCGGTGCAGCGTATTGATTTCGGCTGAATCGCCGTCGAGCTTTTCCAGATACGAGCTGGGCGAGGTCACGCCACGAAACGCCATCCGTCGAGCAACCCGACGCTGGAGCGTCGGCTTCTTGTATTGCTGGAAGTCAATGTCGGCTTTCGCGCTTACGAGTTTTACGATGCGATCAAATTCTTGCTCCGTTTCGCGAAACAGATTCATCACGTTACTGATGCCGTGGGCGCGTAGCTCGAAGTACCGATTCAGTTCGCTGACCATCATGTCCGGGGCCACTACCACATCGACGATGCCAGTACCGATGGCCGCTTTGGGCATGCCGTCAAATGCGGCCGTGTTCGGCTCCTGAACCATTACGAAGCCTTCGCGATCCCGGATCGCGCGCAGCCCCCGACTGCCGTCCGTTCCGGTGCCCGACAAAACGATGGCGACGCTCCGGTCCTGCACCGCTTCGGCCAGCGAGTGGAAAAAGATATCGATGGGCAGGTTGACGGCAGGGCGCGACGCGGGTTCAACAAGTGAAAAGCGCAGCCCGTCGTGCGTGGCGTCGTCGCCGACCCGTCCCGGTCCCGGTTGGTCGTCGTCCGACGTGCCTTGAATTACGATATTGGATCGCGGAGGGATCAGGTAGATCTGGCTGGGTTTGACCGCCATTCCGTCGGACACTTGCGAAATTCGCAGTGACGTTTCTCGCGCCAGAATCTCCGGCATCATCGATTTGTAGTCCGGCGAAATGTGCTGGACGATGACAAGACTGTGCGGGAAATCGGCGGGTACTTGGGAAATGAGTTGCCGGATGGCGTCAAGGCCACCGGCTGAGGCGCCGATGCCAATGATGTAGAAGCTGGTGTCAACGGTGCCGATCGTGCGGCGACGGGGATCGACGACGGCCGCCGATACAGAGTCATCCATTAGCAAGTCCTCCCATGGACTCTGGTCGTCGCGGCGGCGACCTTCGACAAACAGTATAGGCGCATACCCAAGTGCAGCCAACGCGGTTCAGGGAGCAACGCTCCATACGCGAAAATCGCTGGCAGTTCTGCCATTATCCGCCCGCACATCATTGGGGGACATCGCATGGCCACAATTATCGACGGCAAAGCGAAAGCGGCTGAGCTGCGTGAAAAGGTTGCGCAAGATACAAAGGTCTTACAAGACACCTATGGCATCAAACCCGGTCTGGCGGTGGTGCTGGCGGGCGATGATCCGGCGTCGCAGGTCTACGTTCGCAACAAGGGCATTCAGGCGACCGAGGCGGGTTTTCATTCGATGACACATCGCTTGCCAGCGACCGTTTCGGAATCCGAGTTGCTGGAAACCGTCGATCAGCTCAATGCGGATCCGGATGTGCACGGCATTCTGGTGCAGCTCCCGTTGCCCGGCGACATTGACGAGCAGCGCGTGATCGATCGGATTGATCCGGACAAGGACGTGGATGGCTTCCACGTGATTAACGCAGGAAGGCTGGCCGTGGGTCAGGACGGTTTTGTACCGTGTACGCCGCTGGGTTGCTCAATGATGGTCCGCGATTGTGCGGACAGTCTATCGGGTATGAACGCCGTTGTGGTCGGACGCTCAAACATTGTCGGCAAGCCGATGGCGGCGCTGCTGTTGCGCGAAAACTGCACGGTGACGATCGCCCACTCGCGCACCAGAGATCTGCCGGAGTTGTGTCGGCAGGCGGATATCCTGGTGGCGGCCGTCGGTCGACCGCGCATGATCGGCGGCGACTGGATCAAGCCGGGCGCAATCGTCATTGATGTGGGGATTAATCGCGTTGACAAGGAGGGAGGTGGCACGCGCCTCGTGGGGGATGTGGACTTTGATGCGGCGTTTGATGTGGCGGGTCACATTACGCCCGTGCCGGGCGGTGTCGGACCGATGACCATCGCCTGCCTGCTCAAAAACACGCTCACGTCGGCGCAGCGGAGCGCTGCTCGGAAATAGGCGCGGTCTAGCCGGGGTCGTCAGCGAATGACAAAGCCAGCGGACGGTTCAACATCTTTGACAGCTGCAGCGGCCACCAGTGCTGTGCATGCGTCATCGCCTCGTCCAGCGACAGGCCTTTTTCCTGCACCAGATAAGCAACGGTGATCACCGATGCGCGCCACCCGATCGTGCAGTGAAGGAGCACTTTCTCGTTCGGGTCGTCAAGGGCGCGCGTCAGAGCATCGACCTGAGCGGGCGTGTAACCCGGATCATCTCCTCCCATCGGGATGTTGATGTAGTCGATGCCAAGAGCCGCCAGTTCGGCCGGCTCATCAAACCCGAGCTTGGCCATCTCTTCGGGCCGACGAAAACTGATGACCTTGGTGATGCCGGCGTTTTTTAACTCCGCGAACTGCTCGACATCGGGTTGTCCGCCCACGTACACATGATCGTTGACGGCTTTCGCGCCGTCGCCCAGGTAGACGGGCGGTGGCGTGGTGCTGTCGCGAGTAGTCGCGCAGCCCGCCACAAGAAGCACGGACGCAAAAAGGGCGGTGACGGTTCGCAGCGAAATGGGGCGAGAATGCATGGCGTGGCTCCACGTTCTGGGCCTGTAAGCGTAAACCCTCGCCGGTCGGTTACTCCAGTGCCGGGAACTCTGCGCCTGTGGTTGGGGTCGGTCTGTTGGGGGGACAAGTCTATGAAACCATCCGTACTGAGCACGGACGCGATTCAATTTCAGAAATTTGCTTATTGCCCGCGGACGCGACGATTGCGGCGCGGGCGACAAACGTTGCCGTTGCGTCCGACCGCTGCACGCGTTCTTGAATGCCTTTTGCACAACGCGCTTGACGCGCCGCATGCGGCGGTATCGAAAGACGCACTGCGACGCGCCGGCTGGCCGAGCGGCAATCCATCCGATCAGAGTGTGTTTCAGGTGCTGTCCGAGCTGCGCCGTGCGCTCAAGGACAGTGACGTGATCCTCACCGATCCCAACGCGGGCTATCGCATGGGGGTTCGGGTTCAGGCGCGCCATTCGCTGCGGGTCATGCGCGCGGCCACCCTTGTTCTCGGTCTGCTGATTACCCTGATCGCCGGGTCGGGCGTGTCGCATCGCGCGCCATGGGACGCCGCGCCGTGGCAGGCGCCACCCTTGCTGGGTGGACTGGCCGACGGCGTTGCCTTGCTTGAGCGCGGGCGTGCGCGCGACGCCGAGGTCGTTTTGCACGCCGTGCTCAATGAACAGCCGCAGCTCACCGAGGCGCGTCTTTTGTTGGCTGAGTCCCTGCTGGCCCAGGCGCGTATGGCAGATGCGCGGCGCGCCACCCTGGCGTTGATCGACGCATCGGGTTCGGGTGATCACATCGGGGTGGCCGCACTGGCACTGATGAGCCGGATCGAAGAGCGAGCCGGGCACGATGAACAAGCGCTGCACTGGGCGCTTGTGGCGGTGGAGCGGGCCGCCCACTCGGGCTCCACGCCGATGGCCTGCACGGTGGTGGCGCTTGAACAGCGCATTGACGGTCTGATGACGGACAGGCCATCCCTACCTGAGCACAGTCCATGGCACGAAACGGGCGAACGCCCCCAAATCAGGCCGCAAGATCGATCTGCCGCGCGGCCGCTTCGACAGGCCCCCGCGCACTGTGCCCGGCTGCGCGACGCAAGGCCTCAACCCGATGCAAGCCTTCCATCGCAATCCGTCGGTTTATCAGTGGCTTGAGGAAATTTAAGGGCGGTTTCATCGAATAATTGCTGCGGGTAATCGAGTGGGGTGAGACGGTGATGGCGCAAACCAGCCAGGAGGCCCATCGCCATGCCGCATCGCCGTCGATTTCTGTTTTCCAGAGACCGTGCCCGAGCCGATCGGTTATTTTGCCGATGCATATGCACGCTGCTTAGCGCGCTACTGGCCGCAACTGCCGTCCCCGCACAGGAGCCGCCGGAGTCGGTGCTGGCGGCGGTGCGTCATCTCGTGCCGAATGCGACCGAAGTGCGCGTGTACGACTCGCCGATTGACGGCCTCTACGAGGTCTTGGTGGGTATGCGCGTACTCTACGTGAGCGACGACGGGCGCCACATTCTGGCCGGCGCTTTGGTGGACGTGGTCGCTGGACGCAATCGGACCGATGAGCGGCTGGCCGAGGCTCGCCGTGCTCGCCTTAACGACAGAACGACGCTCGAACCATTGCGCTGGCCTGCCACCGAGGAGCGCCACACGATCACGGTGGTCACCGATATCGATTGCCCGTACTGCCGTCGGCTCCACAAAACCGTGCCCGCGTTCAACGCGGCGGGTATCAGTGTCGAATATCTCATGCTGCCGCGCAGTGGCCCCGACACACCATCGTGGCAGAAAACCGTGTCCGCACTGTGCGAGGCGGATGCCGAAGCCGCGGTGACGCGCGCTATGCAGGGCGAGTCGATGCCGGAGCGCGAGTGCGATGATCGTGTGCGCCGTCACTGGCGGTTTGCGCGCGACATCGACGTGGGCAGTACGCCAACAATCATCCTGCCGGACGGGCGACTATTGCTCGGTCAGCGTTCGCCCGAAGATGTGACCAACGCCATCGAGAATCAGAGCGCGCCCTGAGCTCAGTCTCCGGGCCGCGCAAATTCGGGGTAAGCCTCCATGCCGCACTCGCCGAGGTCGACCCCGTTGTATTCCTCTTCTTCGCTGACCCGGATGCCCACGGTGGCCCGAATCGCAAACCAGGCCGCGAGACTCGTGAAAAACGTCCAGCCGAATATGACGCCAATGCCCATGAGCTGTTTGAGCAGCGACGCGGCGTCATTGGAAAGAGGCACCGCGAGCAGGCCCCAGATACCGACGACCCCGTGCACCGATATGGCGCCGACCGGGTCGTCGATCTTCAGCTTGTCCAGCAATACGATCGATCCGACCACAAGCAGTCCGCCGACCGCGCCGATCAGCGTGGCCCCACCGGGCACGGGCGTTTGGGGCGATGCGGTAATCGCAACAAGCCCGGCCAGTGCGCCGTTGAGCGCCATGGTCAGGTCAGCTTTACCGAACCACAAACGCGCCAGCAACAAAGCGCTTAAGAGTCCGCCTGCAGCCGCCATGTTGGTGTTGACGAACACTAATGACACTGCGTTGGCCTCGCCGACGTTTGAGACCTTGAATTCCGAACCACCGTTAAAGCCGAACCAGCCCAGCCACAAAATCAACGTGCCGAGCGTAGCCAACGGCAGGTTGGCCCCCGGGATCGCATTGACCTGACCGTTCGCGCGGTATTTTCCCTTGCGCGGTCCGAGCAGTAACACACCCGCAAGCGCCGCGGAGGCACCGCACAGGTGCACCACACCAGACCCCGCAAAGTCTTCGAAACCCGCGGTCTTAAGAAAGCCTGTGCCCCAATGCCAGAAACCCTGAACGGGATAAATAAAGCCGGTGAGAATCACGGTGAACAGCAGGAACGACCAGAGCTTCATGCGTTCGGCCACGGCGCCGGAGACAATCGACATGGCGGTGGCGACGAACACCACCTGAAAGAAAAAGTCGGACAGGTTCGAGTAGTACTTATCGCCCGACAGCACATCGTCCACCGTATTGTCTTTGGCACCGAGCAGGCCACTGCCGACGGACGCCAGACTCTCGAACACGCCGCCTTCGAACGCGCCCGGATACATGATCGAGTACCCGGTGAGCATGTACATGACGCACGCGATTGAATACAGACCGACGTTCTTGGTTAGAATTTCCGTGGTGTTCTTGGCGCGGACCAAGCCGGCCTCAAGCATCGTGAAGCCCGCCGCCATCCACATGACGAGGGCGCCCATGACGAGAAAGTAAAACGTGTCGAGGGCGTAGGCGAGTTCGGAAACTCGGGTACTCACGGTAGTCAGATCTTCCAACGGGACAGCTCCTGTGATTCTTTAGTAATGCGCCGCGTTTTTCAGACGGCTTCGTGACCGGTTTCGCCCGTGCGAATTCGGATCACCTGTTCAATTGTTGAGACGAATATCTTGCCGTCGCCGATCTTGCCGGTGTGCGCCGCTTTTGCAACGGCCTCAATGATCGCTTCGGCGAGCGCGTCTTCCACGGCCACTTCCACCTTTATCTTGGGCAGGAAATCGACGACGTATTCGGCGCCGCGATAAAGCTCCGTGTGGCCGCGCTGGCGCCCGAACCCTTTCACCTCTGTCACAGTGACGCCCTTGACCCCGATTTCAGCGACGGCCTCGCGAACTTCGTCGAGCTTAAAGGGTTTGATGATGGCGGTGATCATTTTCATGCTGGAACACTCTCCTTCGGGCGGCGCGGGCTTGTCGCATCGTCACGCGGTCGAAGCAGTTTTCGTGCCAAGGAAAGGCGCAGGGAATGCGCTACAACGGCGCAGTGCCCGGGATCACAGGCGCACACACTTGGTGCGCGGACGGTTGAGAGTGAACCATGGCGGTGCAATTCACGTGGCCTCGCGCTGCGAGCTTCTCCGCGCAGCCCGGCGCCCTGTTATGATGCGCGCCTTACAAAATCACAGGGACGGCCCATGAGCGACCGCGTACAACTGCTCGGCGTCAGCAACGCCATCGTCGACGTGCTGGCGCGCGTCAGCCACGAATTTCTGGCGGAGATCGGAACCGTTCCGGGGTCCATGAACCTGATCGACGAAGCGCAGGCCGCCGCCATCTACGAAGGGATGGGTCCGGCTACGCAGCGCTCGGGCGGGTCGGTCGCCAATACCGTCGCGGGGTTCGCGCTGCTCGGCGGTCGCGGGGCCTACATCGGTCGCGTGGCGGACGACCAGCTTGCCACCGTCTTTGCGCACGACATGGAGTCGTTGAAGGTGGGCATGCGCCGCCCGCCGGCACCGGCCAAGGCGTCCACGGCCCGCTCGTACGTTCTGATCACGCCGGATGGGCAACGCACCATGCACACCTACCTTGGTGCGTGCCTCGAGATCTCTGAAGACGATATTAATGAGGAGACCGTGGGTGTGCCGCAGGTGGTCTTTTTTGAGGGGTACCTTCTGGATGCGCCGCACGGGCCAGCCCTGATCGACAAGGCTATTCGCATTGCCAAGGAAAACGGAAGCGAGGTGGCCCTGTCACTGTCCGATGCGTTTTGTGTAGAACGACATCTCGATACGTACCGGCGCCTGGTCGAAGAGTCGGTGGACATCGTGATCGCCGATGACAGCGAAGTGTTCCGTCTGTTTGATACCCACGATCTCGGCGAAGCGGTGGACGCTGCCGCGGGCCTAGGTAATCTTTTTGCGATTACCCGTGGCGCTGACGGTTCGGTGATCGTGCGCGGCAGCGAGCAGGTCGAGATTCCGGTCAACCCCGTGGACGACGTGATCGACACAACCGGTGCCGGGGATGCGTACGCCGCCGGCTTTCTGTACGGCTACGTCGAGGACCGGCCGCTGCGCACGTGCGGGCGCCTCGGCTCCTGGTGTGGCGCTCAGGCGGTCAAGACGCTGGGTGCACGCTTCGAGACCGAAGGGCGAGAACTTGCCTTGCGCTAGCGATGGCCGACGAACTGCTCGCCGCGCTGCGTGACTACATCGAGGGTCACTCCGAAGCGCTGATCGAACGCGGTTTCGATCTGCCTCCGCCAGCGGCAAGAACGCTTGGCTTTGATCTCACTGATATCGGCCCCGGTACCGCTACGGTCACGCTAGCAGTCGATCTGGCGCGCCATGCCAATCCAATGGGCACGCTCCACGGAGGGGTGTTGTGTGACATGGCGGATTTCGCCATCGGTTCTGCGCACATGACCTCGCTTCAGGTGAACGAGTCGTTCACCAGTGTTGATCTGCAGATCAATTTTTTCCGACCGGCGTTTGACGGCGTATTGCGCGCAGTCGCGCAACCGGTCCGGCTGGGCAGAACGCTCAGCCGCTATGTCTGCGATGTGCTCAATGAGGATCAGAAACTCGTTGCGCAGGTGACCAGTACGGTGATGACCCTTCGTGGCGACCAGGCACGCGGGCGCTAGCCCCTTGGGTTATGTAAATCCCACTAAAATCATTACGTTAAAGTAAACTGTCGTGCATTGATCCAGCGCACTTCTGTGCTAGCCTCAGGTCAAAACAGGGCTGCCGAGCCCCACAAAAACCGAGACGCCTGACGTCTCTATAACGATCGGGATCATCTTCATGCAACGACTCACGCGGGCGCTTTTCAGCGCCATGGTGCTGTGCACCCTGACGCTGCCGGCCCACGCGCAGTTTTCCTTTTCGCAGTTTCAGGGCACGTGGAACGCCATGCCCGATTTCAATGCACTTACGCCTGTGCGAGACGGTTTTACAGATCAGATCGATATTGGCGTGAGTACAGCGAGCGACAACTTCGGTCTGCTGTTCGCGCGGACGATCGAAGTGCCGGTCAGCGGCGACTATTTCTTCCAGACCACGTCGGACGACGGCTCGCGGGTCTACATCGGGCAGGCGCTGGTCGTTGACAACGATGGCATCCATGCGCCGCGCACGGTGACCAGCCGCATTTTTCTCGCCGCCGGCATTCACTTCCTGCGTGTCGAGTTTTTCGAGCGCGGCGGTGGCGAAGTCCTGGATGTGAAGTACCGGTTTGACGGTGGGGTCTACGCGCCCATCCCGTCAGACGGCCGTCTGGTAGCGAATACGACGTCCCCGGCAGAAACCGGTCAGTGGGGTCGCGTGATCCCGTGGGGCGAAATCGCGATCTCGGCGGCCAACTTGCCGGACGGTCGCATCCTGACGTTCTCATCAACCGAGACGGATCGCTTCCCCGCCAACCGCGAATTCACGCATGCGTCGGTGTTTGATCCGGCCACTGAGACCTTTACACCCACGGACAGTAACTTTCACGACATGTTTTGCGCGGGCGTATCGATGGTGGAAGACGGTCGGGTGATCGCCTCTGGCGGCAACCCGGATGACAGTCGCACCAGCGCGTTCAGCCCTGGTAGCCTGACGTGGTCGCCATTGACCGATATGAATGATCGCAGGTGGTACGGCACCAACATCACACTTCCTGACAACGATATTTTTTCTACGTTCGCGAAATCGGCAGGGAATCGCTCGGAGCGATTCGATGTGGAGACCGGGCAGTGGGCCACCACGCCTAACGCCACCATGCAGACACTGCTGTCCGAGCAAAACGCGATCAATGCCGTCACGCCGCCGCCCGGAAACACGGCGACCACCATGCAGTGGTATGCGCACCTTGCCGTGATGCCAAACGGCCGCGTGTTCCACGGTGGTCCTGGCCAGACGTTCCACACCATGGATCCGGCCGGTGGCGCGGGCAACGCGTCGCTCGGTCGACCGATCGGCGACCGGGCCCGTATGTTCGGCAACGCGGTGACCTACGATGTGGGCAAAGTCCTCATGATCGGGGGCGCCGACCGGCGCAAAACCGAGGCAACCTCAACGAGCGATGTCTACATTGTTGACCTGAACGGACCGTCACCAAGCGTGACGCCCGGTGCGCCGATGAACTTTGCCCGTGCGTTGAGTAACTCGGTCACGTTGCCCAATGGCGAGGTGCTCGTGATTGGCGGAAGCACGCGCGGCCAGTTATTTAGTGACGCGGGCTCGATCCTCGAGACCGAAATCTACAACCCGGCGTCCAACCAGTGGCGGATTACGGCGCCGATGGACGTACCGCGTAACTACCATTCCACAGCGTTGCTGTTGAAGGACGGCCGGGTGCTCGCGGCCGGCGGCGGTGCCTGTGGCAATTGCGCCACCAACCACCAGGATGGGCAGATCTTCTCTCCTCCTTACCTCTTCGATGCCAACGGCAACGACGCACCGCGGCCTACTTTGAGTGGGCTGCCTGCACAAATCGGCGCCGGTCAGACGTTTGCGGTTAACACGAGCGGCGGCGCGACGCGATTCAGCATGGTGCGCCTGTCGGCCACAACGCATCACATGAACACAGACCAACGGTACGTGCCCGTGGCGTCTCAGGCCATTGGCGGTAACCGATTCAACCTGACCATGAACGGCAACCCGAATGTGTTGTTGCCCGGGTACTACTGGCTGTATGCGATCAACGCGAACGGCACGCCGTCGATCGGGCAGACGATTCAGGTCTTGCGTGATGCGGGTTCTGGTCCCGGCCCGGGTCCCGGGCCCGGGCCCCGGCCGCATCCCCCCCCCGCAAATTGATTAGGGTTCCCCCGTTTAGAAGGCACCCGGGGCCACCGGGCGCAAT
>JBCCMA010000103.1:0-13075 GCA_039026595.1 Pseudomonadota bacterium | reverse complement strand
GGCCAAAGGCAAGTATGTCTCCCCCGTGCCGATCGAAGCGCGCCTGGCCAGCAATCCTATAGTCGAGCAGGTCTGCGTCATGGGCACGGGTTTACGCGCGCCCGTCGGTGTCGTGGTTCTGTCGCCCGGCGCCGCCGAGCTCAGTGAGGACGATGTAGCCGCGCGGCTCAACGACACACTGCTAAAGACAAACGCCGAACTGGAGGGCCACGAGCGCCTCGCGGCCGTGGCCGTCTGTCGCGAACAGTGGACGATCGAAAATGACTGCCTTACGCCAACGATGAAAACAAAGCGGAACGTTCTCGAGCAGCGGTATCTCGATCAACTCAAGGATACAGCCGACCAACCGGTGCGCTGGCTGGCCTGAAGACTCAGTCGGCAAACAGCGGCGCGGCCTCCGCCAGAACCTTTTCAGCCCAGGGAATCACCTCGTCTTCCGGCCGCTCACGGCCGGACGCATCGTGCATCGCCCGTTCGCCGATCTGTTTTGCGCCCGCGTCGGTCAGCATCTCGGCAAGCGTCTTGGGACCGAAATTGAAGGTCGCTTCGTAACCGCTGTCACCCATGCCGAAGATGCCGAATCGCACCGCCGAAAGATCGGGCTGCTGTTTCTTGAGACGCGCTGCGAACGGCTGTGCGGTCGCCGGCAGTTCGCCATCACCAAACGTGGAGCACACGACAAGATAAAACTCATCGCCGTTCAGTTCGTCCGGATCCACGTCCTCAAGGTTGGCCAGCTTCACGTCATTCATGACGAGCAAATGCCGCTGAAGATCCTCGGCCACCATCTCGGCGGTTCCGGTTTCGGTACCAAACAGGACTGATATTTTCACGAAGGCTCCTCCGGCCGCGCCTCGCTCAACAGCTCGCGGCGATGGGTCAATTTCTGACGGACGCGCGTGGCAGGGGCCGCGTGCACTTCCGCGTTGTCGATGCGCTGCCACCCGTCGTAGCTCACAACGTCCGGCAGTGATTCAAAAATTCGGGCGCCCGCTTTTTTCGGATCCACCTCAGTGAATTCCAGAACGGTGGCGGCCATGTCTGCCGCCCCTCGCCGCGCGTCCGGGATTGTCCCACGCGGTCCGTGGCAAAACCATCCTGCACCGAACAGACCCGGCCCCAGAATGCCACGCTCACGGTCCGTGGCGTGGCGTAGCAGGTCCGATCTCGGCAGGTCAGGATTGGACTCGAATCCAATGGCGGTGATGACACTGGTCGCGGGCCATTCCAGCGGGCCGTCCGGTGTATGGAAGCGCACCGCTGTCACGCCATCATCACCGATAATTTGTGCCACCTGCATCGAAAAACAGAACTCAAGCGTTGTGCCTGCCGCTGCCGATTCTGACTCACCGACTTCGCGCAGGGCGGCAATAACCGGGGCGTCGTCGTCGGCAGGATCGCCGAGACCGCTCACCCTGACGGAGACGTTTTGCAGCTTACCCAACTCCCGAATCATCACGGCGTCAAATTTCGCCGATGCTGCCGGCGAGCGCCCGAACACGGTCAGCGAGTCAATGCGATTGTCGTCCAGCCAGCGCCCGGGACCAGCCCCGAGATCGCTCCCGTCAAATTCGCTTTGGGTTTTCAGCAATACCCTCACCACATCGATCGCCACGTTGCCATTACCGATGACGACGGGATGCGTGCCGAGGTCCGGCAGCGCTTGCGCGTCGGGATGTTCATACAGTGCGCGGGTCAACGCGCCGGCGCCAATCACACCTGGAAGGTCGTCGCCCGGGACGCCGAGGCGGCGGTCCTGGTGCAGGCCGGTGGCCAATACAACGGCATCGTAACTGGCGCGCAGCGCGTCCAGTGTGACGTCACGGCCAATGTGCACGTTGCCGAAAAAGCGGGCGCCCTGACGCTCGAACACGCGAGCGAACTGCCGGGCCACCGCTTTCGTGCCCTGATGGTCCGTCGCGACCCCGTAACGCAGTAGTCCATACGGAACGGGCAGCGTGTCGATCACATCGACGTGCAGCGTTGGCGATGTTCTCAAAAGAGCCTGCGCCAGAAAACAGCCGGCGGGGCCGGCGCCGACGATGGCGATTTGGGGCGATGCTGGCAAAGGACGTTCCGCTGGCGACGGGCGCGCCAGTATGCCCGCTACTTCCTGATCAGTACACGTCCCGCAGGTAACGACCCTGCTGCTTCAGTTCGTCCAGTGCGATCTCCGGCGATGCCGCGAGATGCTCCGACAAAATTTCGCCGAGCGCCGACTCCACGTCGCGGGCCATTCGCGACGCGTCGCCGCACACATACACCACCGCACCGTCGTTTAACCAGGCGGCGATGTCGGCACCGTGCTGCCGCATCCGATCCTGAACGTAGATCTTGTCTGCACCGTCACGCGAGAACGCCAGATCGAGACGCGTCAGGGTACCGTCCTTACGCCACGCCTCCAGCTCACTTTCATAGATAAAGTCGTGCTCGCGCTGTCGATCGCCGAAGAAAAGCCAGGACGGCCCGGTTGCGCGCGTCGCGGATCGCGCTTGCAAGAACGCGCGGAACGGGGCGATACCGGTGCCCGGCCCAATCATGATGATCGGCGTTGAATGATCTTCAGGTAGGCGGAAGCGCGTATTCGGCATCGGGAACACGTCGATCTCGCCGCCCGCAGCCAGCGCATCGGCAAGCCAGGTGGACGCCACGCCGCGATGGGCGCGCCCCCCCGCCGTCCATCGAACCGCGGCGACGGTCAGGTGAACCTCATTCGCAAAGGCAAGTGGACTCGACGAAATGGAATAGGCGCGGTACTGCAGAGGCCGCAACAACGCGACAAACTCATCTGGGCTGAACGCAAGGCCGGCATCCAGATCAAGCACATCAAGGGTATCCATGCCCCACAGAAAGTCAGCGCGACCTGCCGCGTCGACAGCGAGCGCATCACGCAGCGAGTGGTTCCTGGTATGGACGGCGACGTGCTCAAGCAATGCGGCCGAGGGCGTCATGATTTCAACGTCCCGATGCAGGACTTCTCCCAGCGCGCGGCCATGGCCGTCCACCGGATGATTGGCATGCGCACCAATGCGCTCCATGACCGCGGCAACCAGTTCGGGGTGATTCCGCGGAATGACGCCCAGCGCATCACCCGCCGAGTAATCGATGCCGCTTTCAGCGATATCGAGGGCGATATGCCGGATGTCCTTCCCCGAGCCCGGCCCTGACAGTCGTTCATTGAGCAACAATCGCGCGCGGTACGGCGATTTCCGTGTCCATGTGCGAGACGGTGGTGTGGAGGGGACGACCGTTCCGGAACCGGACGACGCAAGCCCGACACCCGCCTCCGGCACCGCTTTTGCCAGCCATGTCGATACGTCCTCCTCGTAGTCGACATCACAGTCGATGCGATCAACAAGACGGGTGGCACCGAGCTCATGAAGGCGTGCATCAATGCGTTTGCCGGCTTCGCAGAAAAAATCGTAGCTGAGATCGCCGAGCCCGATCACACCGTAGCGCAACCTATCAAGCCGAGGCGCTGTGTCGGCCGACAGCGCGGTCCAGAACCGCTCGGCATTGTCGGGCATGTCACCCTCACCGTAGGTCGACACCATCACCAGACATCGCCGGACGGCCGACAGCTCGGTCATCTCAACCGCATCAAGGGTTGAGACGTGGGCAGACCCTCCGTTCTCACGAACCAGCCGCGCCGCCTGCTCCGCCACGCTCTGGGCGTTGCCCGTCTGCGATCCGTAGTAGATGTGAACCGGTTCACCACGCTGGTCCGTGTCCGCGCGCGACGTCACGCCTGCACGGTGCGCCGCGCTCATGCCTGCGAGATAACCTTTAAGCCACGCGCGTTGTTCGCGACTGAACGGCGCGTCCTCGGGCAGTGACGCAACCGGTTGCTTCGGCGCGTGAGGGCGCTTTGAATCAGGCATGCACCGCCTCCAGACGCGAGGGCACCGCGTGACCCGCGAACAACGCCTCGAAGCTCGGTATCTCACCCAGCAACGCGCGATTGCGCCGATCCTGATGGATGATCCACCCGGTGGTGGCCAACGCATCCATCGACCGAACGGTGCGGCCGCGGAGTGCTCGCTTGAAATCATTCAGGCGCTTGTTGGAAATCAGCGCGGCCAGTCCGGCGTCATCGTAAGTTCTGAGCGCACTTACGGCGTGCTGCGACAGGGCGCTCATAAGCGCGTAATCCTCGGTCAGCACGAGCTGGCGCGCGCGTGCATCGAGCTCGGACGCGTCCGACACACGACCGCGTGCAATCTCAAGCGCAGTGTCCATCACCGTCCAGTTGTTCAGCAAAATCGCGCGCGCCGTTTCGTTGTGTTCGTCACTGACGTTGCCGCTGTCCGGCACCTCACCTTCGAGGACCGGCTCTCCCGACTTCCACGCCGTCTTTAGCCGTCTGATCTGATATCGCGCCATCGCCGAGGCGACTTCGCTCAGAAGTTCGCGATGCGATGCGGCGGCGAGAATTTCATCCGCGTCCTGGTACAGCAGCAGCGCGCGAGGCATCAAATAGCGGATATGCGTTCGTGTGACGGCCCAGTCATCCAGTAACCGCTTTGCCATGCCCGAACCGGTTGAGGCGAGGTGCCACTCGAGCATCTGCTTGACGGCCACACTGTGCACACGCGCCATCTCGCGGTCGTCCGACAACGTACCCACCAGAACGTCGTCGTGACTCACGGCCGACTCCAGCCGATTGTCCGGGTCGTACTGATAGGCGAAGCCGCCGGACATCCCATTGCCAAAGCCGCGCGCAAACGGGCCGATGTTCAGCACCGCGCCGTTGGTCATGTATTCGCAACAAAAATCGCCGACGCCCTCAACGACTGCGGTGGCGCCCGAATTGCGCACGGCAAACCGGTCGCCGGCCTCTCCGGCAACGAACAAACGACCGCCGGTGGCACCGAATAACGCAAAGTTGCCCACCAGAACCGAGCGAGTGTGTTGATGCCGCGCGCCCGCAGCTCTCACAACAATCTCGCCGCCGCACATGCCTTTACCGACGCCGTCGTTGCACGTGCCGGTATGGGTGAGCCTGAGACCATCGTTGCAGAACGCGCCGTAACTCTGTCCAGCCGATGCGTATGTGGACAGATTCACGGTCGCGGGAGGAAGGAACGCGCGCCCGCGGTCATCGCGAAACGCAGCGTCTGCATGACCGCCCTCGTGGTTTAGCCACCGCTCAATATCGACGGACAGTCGCGCACCCACGCTTTTGTCTCGATTGGTCAGTCCGATCCCGGAGATGTCCACGCAGGACCGTCCGGGTTGAGAGAGATGGCGGCGAACACGGCGCCACACGCGCTCGTCCACGTCGAAATGGTCTTCGAGATAGGTCGGTCGTTCGACGGGTTCACTCTGGATATGAACCAGCATGCGCCGCAGATCAAGCTGGCCCACGGACGCAGGGTGGTCCAGCAAATGCAGAAGATCCGCGCGACCACGCGCGGCATCGAGCGACTCAAGGCCAAGCTGCGCAAGAATCTCACGCACATCATGCGCGAGATTTAACAGATACTGGGCGAGCGCGCGGGGGTCCCCGTCAAACGCTTCGGCATTGGTGGTCAGCCCCGCCGGGCATTTGACGTTGCAATTGCGCGCCATCACACAGCGCAACATCATCAGCGCCGTGGTGCCGAATTCAAACGAGTCGCCACCCAACAAACAGGCTTTGACGACATCGCTGCCCGTTTGCATCGCGCCGGAGCACCGCAGCTGGACCTTCTCACGCAAACGATTGGCACTGAGCGCCTGGTGCACTTCGGCAATGCCAAGCTCGGCGGCTCGACCGGTGTACTTGATGGATGTCACCGACGCGGCTCCGGTGCCACCGGAGTGCCCGGCGACGTTGATCACATCGGCCCCCGCCTTAGCCACACCAACGGCAATGGTGCCGATTCCCTCAGAGCTGACCAGTTTGACAACCACCCGAACGCGCGCCGCCTTGGCGTCGTGGATCAGCTGCGCGAGATCTTCGATGGAATAGGTGTCGTGATGGGGGGGCGGCGAGATCAATTCCACGCCGGGGGTGCCACCGCGCGCGGCGGCGATTTCGACATTGACCTTTGCCGCCGGCAACTGCCCCCCTTCACCGGGCTTTGCGCCCTGCCCGATTTTGATTTCGATCTCTTCGAGGCAAGGATCGCTCAGATACCCCGCCCAGACGCCGAAGCGTCCGGATGCAAATTGCTTGATGCGGCTTCCGCGCAGCGTGCCATGGCGAGACGGATGCTCACCACCTTCCCCACAGTTGGAGTAGGCCCCGACCATGTTCGTCCCGTGCGCGACCGCCTCGTGCGCGGACGCCACCAGCGCGCCGTGTGACATGGCGCCAGAGGCCAGCCGCGCCGTAATCTCGGAGGCAGGCTGAACGTCCTGCAATGGGATCGATGGTGGCGCGGGCACAATACGGTGCAAAAAGTCGTTCGCCGCGCCCGCCGCGCGAACAATCAACGACGCGCCCTCGACGACGGTGGCAGCGATGTCGTCCGCAAAGCGCCGTCCCAGTGCGTCACCGAGCGCGCCCAGACGCTCAGAGCCGGCATTGTTGGTACCGGTCAGTTCAAGCGCGAACGCCGAATCGCTCAGCGCGCGAACGGACAACCCGCGCACCGCAAAGTCGTGATTACCGACGAGGTCGAATGCGAACAGCGCTTCAGCGAAACCACGCGCCGAGCGCCGGACGGTCACGTCTGCCGGGAACGCCAGAACATCCCGCAGAGCGGCGGGCCGCTGCTCACGCTCGTGGGCCAGCGAGCGGGCAAACTCACGGTAGCCGGGTGTGATCCTAAACGTATCGATCTGTCGGCGGCTCAACCGATCGAAACTTGTATTGACATAGCCGTCGTCAGACAGCCCAAAGGCGTCCTTAAGTTGGTTCAGCGTCAGACGGCGGAAGGCGTCGGCATCATCGCCTTCACTGTCGCTGCCGGTTTGCGCGAACTGGAGTGGCTCGTTCGTCAGATCGACAAAACCCCGGACAGCCGCCGTGCCGAAGGAGTGACCGGCACCGCGCTCGCGCTCTTTGAACAAACCGAGGATCGGAATGTCCTCGGCCTCTCGTGTGCGCAGGGCACGCGCGTGCCAATCTGACGCTGAACGCGCAATCGGGCCGAATCCCACGCCACCGACCGGGGAAGACATGTTTGGGAAGTAACGCGACAAGACCGGGTCAGACGTATCGAGAAAATTTGGCTCAAAAAATTCGCCGCCGATGTAGCTTTCGGCCGTGCACAGGCCCACTTTTGCCATCGTTTTCAGAAGCGATTTTTCAGCCGCTCGCGCAAAGCGACGGTAGGCGTTCTCGGCGTCATCCGGGAACAGCATCTCGGCGCGCTTGTACACCGCCAATGCATACACCGCACTGGCCCCAAACCCGAGCGCACAAGCGATGTGGTGCGAAGACGCGACCTGCCCGCTTTCAATCACCAGCGACACACACAATCGCCGGCCCTCTTCGATCAACCGCTGACTAATCGCCGAGATCGCGATCGCCATTGGTATGGCAGCACGGTCCGACGCAATCTGTCGATCGGTCAAAATCGCGATGCCGCCCCCGTCCTGAGCAAAGCTCAGAACGCGCTCCGCCAGAGCGTCGATCGCCGACACCAATGCGGTCTCGTTGTCACCAGGCTCATCGGGCACTGGCGTAAATAGTGCGTCGAACTCGATCCACGGCGTGCTGGTTTGTTTCTTGATCCGCAGAAGTTCGCGCAGCGTTAATACCGGCGACTTGATCACAAGCTGCTTATGCTGGCGCGGCCGCCCGCTCGGGCGCGCACCGAGAGCAACGCGCAAGGTCATGCCATCAGCTTCACGCAGCGAGTCCAACGGGGGATTGGTCACCTGCGCAAAGCGCTGACTAAAGTACTTCGCGACACCACCTTCCTTATCACTGAGCGCGTTGATCGCGCTCCCATAGCCCATCGCCGTGACATGCTCGCCGCCGGTCTTCAGCATCGGATCCATCAGGAAACGAAAGCTCTCCTGGTTGTGGTTGTAGGCCACAAAACGACCCGCCACGCTTAGATCGCGGCGATAGCGATCAACGTTGTATACGTCCTCGTCAGTCACATCTGGCAACGCATCCAGTCTTTGTCGCGCATCAGCCAGTAGCGTCGTGTAATCGCGTCGAGCCGCCAGTATGTCCAGCGCGGTGGTCGTGTCGTGGAGTGTGCCGCTGCGGTGATCGAAAAAGAGCATGCCGCCGGCCTCGATCCGTCCGCGCGACACCACACTGTCTTCGGGAAACGACACCTGCCCAGCTTCCGAGGACACGACGAGAAAATCCTCGGTCTCAACCGTCCGCAGGGGACGAAACCCAAGACGATCAAGTCGTGCCCCCACCACATCGCCGTCGCCAAAAATCACGGCGGCCGGACCATCGTTTTTCTCCTCGTGCAGCGCGAAATACGCGAGCATGCTGCGCACGTTTTCAGGCAGCGACGTGTCGTTTTCCCAGGCCGGCGGCATCATCGACACCACTGCCTCAACGATGTCCATGCCGTCGTCATGCAGTCGCGCCTGCAGCGTTTGGTCAAACCGGCAGCTGTCGGACTGTCCGGGCGGACGGACGATATGTCGCCGAAGCGCGTTGGCGCGGGCCGTTTCCGAAAGACGGTTTTTCTTGTCCGTGTTCAGCTCACCGTTGTGCGCCATCCATCGAAAAGGCTGGGCCATCGACGGATGTGGATCGGTGTTGGTTGAGAACCGCGTATGAAAATACAGTGACCGCGCGCGATAGTCGGGATCGGTCATATCGGCGAAGTAGCGCATGATTTCCCACGCGTTCAGCCGGCCTTTCAAAACCTGCGTACGGCAAGAAAGGGACAGCGGGTAGAGCCCGACGAGCGCGGGCTCGGCGAAGGCCTGTTCTTCAATGCGGACCAGCGCCGCGTGGGCCTTGGCATCCAGATCGTCGGATGCACCTTTGCCCGAGTCACGAAAAACCCACTGGCGTATCGGTAACTGCCGATCCCGCCCGCGGGATTCAATAACGGTGTCGTCCACGGCCACGTCACGCACGTGCACGCAATCGAGGCCACACCGGCGCAGAGCCCTCTGCACCACCGCTGTGGCGCGAGCCTGACTCTCCGGTTTCGGAGGCAAAAAGAAATTGCCCACACCAAACGCTCTGGGTTGAAGCTCTTGACCGACAAGCCGCGAGAAAAAATGGTCGCAAAGATCCAGCGAGATTCCCGCGCCGTCCCCGACACCGCGCGAGGACATACCCCCACGATGCGGGATCGCGCAAAGCGCCTCGTGTGCCATGTCCAGCAGCCCATGGGTCGGTGCCCCGTCCTTGCGGGTGATCAGGCCAACCCCGCACGCGCTGTGTTCGTCTTCCGGGGCGTAAAGCAGCCCGCCCAGCGGCGGATTCATGTCGTCCGATGCGTTAATAAGCGTCTCGCGTTGTCCGACCCGGGCGACTTAGCTGCCGGGCCGTTGTGGCAAAACGTGCGCGGGCACGTCGTCGAGAGTCGGACCGCCGCGCTGCCGAGGGCGTGGATCGCGGGCGCTTAGGTGAGCGTGGTGACGGCCGAGCATTATGTGTAACACCGATGCTGGACTGCAGCAAACGCTGAGCGCACCGAAATAAAGTCAGCAATGAAACCAATTGCCAGTTGACGATGAGAATCATTCGCATAAACTATGCCGCACCGCGGCACGGGGCCCTCGCGCCCCACCGACGGCTGGAAAATGAAACGAAAAACAGATATCTGCAGCCCGGGAGAGACCCATGACTTCGCTCAATTCAACGGCCCGCCTGCGGCGCGCCACGCTGGCCGCCGTCGCAGCCGCGGCAACGATCGCGCCCGCGTCCGGCGCGTTCGCGGCCACCTACGCCGCCATTCAGGACACCACGCTTTACCAACCGATCGGCAACCTCGGCGTTCTGTTCGGCATGGGCGGCGACAGCGGTGGCATCCAGTACTGGAACCATGAATCTGTCAACGGCGCGCAAGCGCTGGTGCAGTTTGACGGCGCGTGGTTGGCTGACCCGCTGTTGTCTGGCGATTACGTCGCCACACTGAATGTCTATCAGATCTGCCAGACAGGTGGGTTTGTTCAGGGCTGCCCCGGCGACCCGGGCGCCGAAACGGTTTTGACCGATGTGTTTATTCAGGACTCGGCCTGGAGCGAGCTGGATCCGACGCTGGGCTTCGCTGATGTGACCAACACTGGCCCGAAGGCCACCTTCGAGCAGACAGGTCAAGGCGGCTGGATCTCGATTGACGTAACCGATCTGGTTGCCATCATTCTGCAGACGGGCACCGATTTTGGCTTCAGCTTCAGCCAGGAAGCCTATCCGGTGGTGCGCAACACCGATGGCAACCTCGCGATTGCGACGCTGTGTGATTCGGAGTCCAGCGGCGGCATTTGTGCCACCGGCAACTTTGCCCCGTTTCTTGAAATCCGCGCCGTACCGCTGCCCGCCGCCGCGTGGCTGTTCATCGCGGCACTCGGATCGCTCGGTCTGACGCGTCGCCGTTCCGCCTGACCGCGACGGCGCCGCGACCATAAGCGTGGCCCGGAAACGGGTCGCGCTTTTTTTATACCCGCGCCGCTGTCACCATGCCGGCGTTGTCGATTGCGCGAGATCCTAGGCGATGATTCAGGCCCTGCTCGAGTACTTCTCCGGTCCGCTCGGGCGCCTTGAGCTGGCCGCCACTGTCTTTCTGGTCGTCAATGTGTACCTGCTCGGTCAGCAGCGTCTCAGCAATTTCGCATTCGGGTTTGTCGGCGTTGTCCTGTTCGGGTTTTTGTTTCACGCCAACCGCTTGTATTCCGACATGTTGTTGCAGTGGCTGTTCTACGCGCCATTGCAGATCATCGGATTCTATCTCTGGAAGTTCGGTTCGACGCTTGGGGACGGCGACGTCTCTGAGATGCGGGTGGTCTGGTTAGACTTTCAGTACTGGCTTTTGATCGCGATTGCGGTCTGCATCGCTGCCGCTGGCCTTGGTTACGCCATGTCCCACACCGATGCCAGTTTCCCGTACGCCGATGCCCTGACCACTACGCTGAGCGTGATGGCGAGTCTTCTGATGCTGAAGAAGATCATCGAAAACTGGGTTCTCTGGATCGTCATGGATCTGATCGCAATACCGATTTATGTGTTGAAAGGTCTGTACGTTACAGCCGGTCTCTATGTGATCTTCCTTGGGCTGTCGGTGATCGGTCTCCTGCGATGGAGTGAGGATTACGCGGCTCGGGAAGCCAAATAAACGCCAGCGGGTTCGCTTTGGCGGCATTCGCCGGCGCGGCATGTATCAGGCCATGGGAGAGACCGAGTAATGGGACTATTGCAAGACGGCAAATGGGTGGATCGCTGGTACGACACCAAAGCGAGTGGCGGTAGATTCGAACGAAAAGCCTCGTCGTTTCGAAACTGGATCACGGCAGACGGGACGCCCGGACCGAGCGGTCGCGGGGGATTCAAGGCTCAAAAGGACCGATACCACCTCTACGTTTCACTGGCCTGCCCGTGGGCGCATCGAACATTGATCTTTCGCAAGCTCAAGGGACTGGAGGACATGTTTCCGCTGTCCATCGTGCACTGGCGCATGGCGGACCGGGGCTGGACCTTCGAATGCGGGGACGGGGTCGCAGGCGATGCGATTCACAACGCCGATTTCCTCCATCAGGTGTACACCGCAGCGGACCCGACTTACTCCGGACGGGTGACCGTTCCGCTGATCTGGGATAAGCAAGAGAGCACGGTGGTATCGAATGAGTCCTCCGAAATTATTCGGATGATGAACAGCGCGTTCGATCAGGCCGGGGCGACACCGGGAGATTTCTACCCGGAAGCGCTGAGATCGGAAATTGATGAGGTAAATGCCCGTGTGTACACAACGGTCAATAACGGCGTGTACAAATCTGGCTTTGCCACCACGCAGTCTGCGTACGAGGAAGCCGTGGTCCCGTTATTCGAGACGCTCGACTGGCTTGAGACCAGACTGTCCGGTCAACGCTACCTGGTCGGGGACCGCCTGACCGAGGCTGACTGGCGACTATTCACGACGCTGATTCGGTTCGATCCGGTTTACGTGGGCCATTTCAAGTGCAATCGCCGCCGCATCGTCGATTATTCCGCTCTCTCAGGCTATCTGCGCGACCTTTACCAGACACCCGGCGTCCCCGAGACGGTCAACATGAATCACATCAAGCGCCATTATTATGTCAGCCACGGGACCATTAATCCGACGGGTGTGGTCCCGATCGGGCCTGAGTTTGATCTTGATGCGCCGCACAATCGAAGCTCGCTTGGCTGATGAAATTGTTCTTATTTCAGTTCGTTCTGAAATCGTCGGCTTCGCACTGATGAAGTGCGCGTCAAGATACTGAATGCTCTGAAAAGAACTGGTAATTCCGGTTACATATAACGTAAGCTCCGTAATCAGACCGCGCCGTTAAGAACAACGAACTCTGAGGCGGGGTGGTCTGGTACCGGACGAGTCGTGGGGTCTCGGCATGCAAGTGTCGTTCGACACGGAAAAAAGAGTCCGGGGCGTGCTCTTAAGAAGTACGTTTCATAATTGGCATTACGAGGGAGACATTTAATGTTGAAGAAAGTACTGGCAACGGTAGGCGTTACCGCACTGGCGCACGCCGCATCGGCCAACATGATCTCGGGTTCGCTCGAGAACACCGACCCAACGTGGGACGGCTGCGGTTCAGGTGCAGCGACCGGCTGCTTCTATGACGTGGTTGAGTTCACAGTTGACGCAGACGGCCTCTACACGTTCGACGCGTTCTACCCGGGCGACACCGGCCTGGACGAGAACCTTGACGGCGTTCTGGAAATCTACGAGGGCTCATTCGACCCACTGGCCCCCGGCGGCATCGCGTTTGACGATGACGGCCCGGGCGGCTCGAACACGTCGCAGATTCTGGACGTCGATCTGGACGCAGGCGTCACTTACTTCGCCGTGATCAGCTCGTTCAGCAACGCACCGACCTCTTTCGGTCAGGCAACGGGTGACTGGGAACTGTCGGCATCCGGCGCAGGTAACGTTACATTCGTGCCGGTTCCGGCCGCGGTCTGGATGATGCTCAGCGCTCTGGGTGCACTCGGCTTCACACGCCGCCGTCGCGCCTGATC
>JBCCMA010000102.1:0-13115 GCA_039026595.1 Pseudomonadota bacterium | reverse complement strand
CGCGCCCGGCCCGAGTCGTTGTGCAGGGTGAGATAAGCAGCCCGGGATAACGCACTGGGCGGGGCATCCGACAGTCGGATCTGTTCGATGCGAATCGGGGCATCGGCTGGTTCCGCGCAGCCCGGCAGACCGGGTGAGGCCAGCACGGCGCTCGTCAGGGCGGCCCACAGGCACGCGCGGCGTCTGGTCGTTGCCATCACTTCGGAAACAGCGCGCGGTAATCGGCTGCGATTTGCTCCGCACGATGCGGCGTGGTGCTGACGGCAACAACCTGTGCGGCGGCGTCCACAAAATAAATGCCGGCGAAGTGATCCATGGTGTAACTGTCGCGATCCAGCGGCACCTTTGCGTACGCCGCGTACAGCGCATCGGCGAACTCCCGGATCTGGTCGGGTCGACCGGTCAAACCCTCGAAGCCTGCGTCAAAATGCGACACATAGTCTGTGAGCGTGTCCAGCGAGTCGCGTTCCGGATCCACGGTCACCATGTAGACGGCAGGCCGGTTCGCTTCGGGCAACTGTTCCACCGCGCGGGCGAGGGTAGCGAGCGTCGCCGGGCACACGTCGGGGCAGGATGCGAATCCGAAAAAGAGCAGCGATGGCCGGCCACGGAAAATCTCGGAAGCGGGGCGCTCACCCTGCACCGTGCGAAGCGCGGTTGACGGCAGCGAACGGGGCGCCGTGTACACGGTGGCCACCGTGTCGGCGAGTCTATCGGCAGAGCTGGTCTCATCGTGGCGATTCCGGGCCAGGGTGCTGCCCAGCGCGAGCGCGAGTACGGCGGCCAGCACAAACACGGGTCGAAGCGGGATGTTCATACCCGGATTATCCCACAGACCTGGTGCTGTGAGTGGTCAGCGCTGGCGTTGGTTGGCTCTGCCCGTGGATCGTCATGGTCCGAATCACGTATCCTTCGCCCACCGCCACGCACCTGGCAGAGCGCCCGACCGACCCGTGACCCATACGCCTTTTGTTCACCGCTTTGGACGGCATCCGTGACGCTGCCCGACGAGATCCGGACCGTCGGCGACGCGGTCCGCTATATGACCTCGCGCTTTTACGGTGCAGGCCTCTGGTTCGGTCATGGCACGGACAATGCCGGCGACGAGGCGAACGCGCTCGTGATGCAATCCCTGGGGTTGCCTTTTGATTCGGCCCCCTATGTATACGCAGCTGCGCTGACCGAACCGGAACGCAGCTTGCTTGCCGAGCGCATGTCGCGGCGCATTGATCAACGCGAGCCGCTCGCGTACATCACTGGCCGGGCGTGGTTTTGCGGGCTTGAATTTGAGGTCGATCCGCGTGTGCTGATTCCGCGCTCTCCGATCGGTGAGTTGATTGCCTCCAGGTTTGATGCGTATGCCGCCTTGCCCGATGGCGCCCGGGTACTCGATATGTGCACCGGGGGCGGTTGCCTCGCGATCGCGTGCGCTGTGTGGCACCCGGACCTCGAGGTGGATGCGGTCGACGTCTCCAGCGATGCGCTGGCCGTCGCCAGAGCGAACGTCGCTCGCCACACCGTTGAAGACCGCGTCCGGCTGATTGAGTCCGATGGTTACAACGCGTTGGACGACCAGCGACGCTATGATCTGATCATCGCAAACCCGCCGTACGTGCCCGCAAAGAGCATCGCTTTGCTACCGGCCGAATACCGACACGAACCCGCGCTCGCACTCGCGGCCGGGGCGGACGGCCTCGATCTGGTTCGACACCTCGTCCGCGATGCACCGCGCTTTCTGACCGAGAACGGTGTCCTGTTGCTGGAGGTTGGCGAGGCGGCCGCTGCACTTGAGGCATGGCTGGCGCCGTTTGAACCGCTTTGGTGCGATTTCGAGCGCGGCGGGGACGGCGTACTCGCGCTCGATACCGCCGCATTGAACACGTTAAACATCGTCTGAGGAGCCTGACTTGCCCGGAAACAGCTTTGGTCGCAGCCTGACCATCACCACCTTCGGCGAGAGCCACGGCCCGGCGCTCGGCTGCATCGTGGACGGCGTGCCGCCCGGTCTTGAGCTTGATGAACAAGACATGATGGCGGATATCGAACGTCGACGCTCCGGGACGTCACGCTTTACTTCCCAGCGGCGCGAGCCCGATCGCGTGGAGATTCTGTCGGGGTTGTTTGAGGGCCGGACCACAGGGACGCCCATCGGGCTGGTCGTGCGCAATGTGGATCAGCGCTCCAAGGACTACACAAAAATAATGAACCAGTTCCGCCCGGGCCACGCGGATTACACCTACCTGCATAAATACGGTGTGCGCGATTACCGCGGGGGCGGGCGGTCCAGTGCTCGCGAAACGGTCATGCGTGTGGCGGCCGGCGCGATTGCCCGCAAGTATCTGCGCGAGCATTTCAGCATCCAGATTTACGGCTGGCTCGGATCGCTCGGCCCGGTTGAGCTTGACCTCATTGACCGCCACACCGTCGACGACAATCCGTTCTTCTGTGCCGATCCGTCACGGGTTGAAGAGCTTGAGGTGTTCATGCGCGCGCTGCACAAGTCTGGCGACAGCGCCGGTGCGCGCGTCAACGTGGTCGCCGAGCGCGTGCCCGTGGGCCTTGGTGAGCCGGTGTTCAACAAGCTGGATGCGGATATCGCCTCAGCCATGATGGGCGTAAACGCTGCGAAGGGCGTGGAAATCGGCGCGGGATTTCGGTCCGTTTTCCAGAAAGGGACCGAACACCGGGACGAGCTCACACCGGACGGATTCTTGTCCAACGAGGCCGGTGGCGTGCTCGGTGGTATCAGTACGGGGCAGGATTTGCGCGTAAGCGTCGCGTTCAAACCCACATCAAGTCTGCGTCTTCCGGGGCGCAGCATTGATACGGCCGGCGAGCCGATCGAGATTGTGACGCACGGCCGACACGACCCGTGCGTGGGCATCCGGGCTGTGCCGATTTGTGAGGCCATGTTGGCGCTCGTGATCATGGACCATGTCCTGCTGCAGCGGGCCCAGAATGCGGAGGCGACGTGTACATCGCCTGATATTGAGGCACGAAGGGGAGGCGCAAAGACCGATGAGTGAACGTCAATGGAATGTGGCCGTCGTCGGTGCGACCGGCCTTGTGGGCGAAACGCTTTGTTCGGTACTCGCCGAGCGCCGATTCCCCGTTGGCCGATTGCACGCGCTGGCCAGTGAGCATTCCCGTGGCAAGCGGGTGGCTTTCGGAAATCGTCATGTTGTGGTCGAGGATCTGTCGACCTTTGACTTCGCGGATGTCGATATCGCTCTTTTTTCTGCCGGCGCGGCCGTGTCGCGCGAGCACGCTCCCCGCGCAACGGCAGCCGGGGCTATCGTGATCGACAACACGTCGGCCTTTCGTTACGACCACGATATTCCGCTCGTTGTACCCGAGGTAAATCCGCAGGCATTGGCTCAGGCGGATGAACGGCGGATTGTCGCTAACCCCAATTGCTCCACCATTCAGATGATGGTGGCATTGCAGCCGCTGCACGCGCTTGCAGGATTGCGACGGATCGACGTGGCCACTTACCAGTCGGTATCCGGTGCCGGTCGCGCCGGTATCGAGCAGTTGGCGGGTCAGACCGCCAACCTCCTGAATGGACGCGACCTCGAACTCGGTGAAGGCGAACCGAGGATTGCCTTTAACGTATGGCCGCAAATCGATGTCTTTGAGGACAACGGCTACACGCGCGAGGAAATGAAAATGGTATGGGAGTCACAGAAAATACTGGGTGACGACTCTATCGTCATTAATCCGACGGCGGTTCGCGTGCCTGTGTTTTACGCGCATTCAGAGGCGGTTAGCGCTGAATTTGAACGTGAGATTTCGGTTGAACAAGCGCGCGCTGCGCTGGAGAACGCGCCGGGCGTGACGGTCCTCGACGAGGCCGTCCACGGTGGCTATCCCACCGCTGCGATTTCCGGCACGGGGACTGACCCCGTTTTTGTGGGTCGCTTGCGTCGTTGGCTCGATCGGCCGAATGGTCTGAACATGTGGGTGGTGGCCGACAATGTGCGGAAAGGAGCGGCGCTGAACGCGGTGCAGATCGCTGAATTATTGGTGAAAGATTTTTTATAAGCTATAGTTAAGAGAATCAGGTAACGTCCTGATTTACGTCTTATCTGCGGCGTGTCGCACGCTCGAGTCCAGCACGTACCGGTACAGGAATCGTCGGCGTTAAGGATGGCGCGCAGCCCGTGTTCGCTCTGGAGCTCTATTCGAATGCCACGCAATACCCTGCCAGCCCTGCTGATCGCGATGACCGTCGGCGCGCCCGGTGCGTTTGGGCTGGGACTGGGCGACATCACTCTTGATTCGTCCCTGAACGAGCCGCTGCGCGCCACGATCGCGCTGGATGCTGCGAGACCCGGCGACCTGGCCAATTTCGAGGCGACGATTGCTTCGGTCGAGACGTTCCGCCGCTACGGGCTCAGCCGCCCGGAATTCCTGAATCGGCTGCGCTTTGAGCTGGCGCGCGTAAACGACCGCACCGTGCTGAACGTGACGTCCGCCGGTCCGATCACAGAGCCGTTTGTGACGTTCCTGCTCGAAGCAAACTGGGACAGCGGGCGGATGCTTCGTGAGTACACCGTGCTCCTCGATCCTCCGGTGTTCAGCGTCGGCGGGTCCACTCCGCCTGTCGAGGCACCGCGAAGTGCGGCCGCGCAGCCACAGCCCGGCGCCGGCGTCATTCAGCCATCCCCTGCTCCGGCGCCCGCGCCGGCGGCCGAGACCACCCGCGCGGCGCCTGCCACGCAGGGGTCGGATTACGGACCCGTTAAGCGCAACGAGACGCTCTGGGCCATCGCGAACCGCGCTCGCGCCGGCACCGACTTGACCATCAATCAAATGATGATCGCGATCTACAATGCGAACCCGGACGCCTTCCTCGGCAATATCAACTTGCTTAAGGAAGGGTCGACGCTCACCTTGCCGAGCGCGGCAAACGCGGCGCGTATCAGCCGGCAGGACGCGTTCGCACAAGCCCGCGACCACAACCAGCGCTGGCGGGCGTCCACTCCAGTGCGCTCAGCCAGCCAACCCACTGCGTCCACGCCAGCGCCGGGTCCGGCGCGTGACGACCGGCGGCTGCGTTTGCGCGCGCCGGACAGCCCCGCGGGCGACGCGGACGCGGAACTGCGCGCCGAGCTGGACGGTGAGCGGGAGAAAAACGACATCCTGACGGACGAGATCGATGCGCTTCGCGAGGAACTCGCCGAGAACGAGCGCATCTTCAATCTGCGCAACGCCGAGCTGGCCGAGTTGCAGGCGCAGCTCGCCGATGGTGACCGTCCCACAGAGCCGGTCGAGGCTGTTGAGCCGGAAGCCAGCATCGCGACCCAGATCGAGCCGACCGCCGACGCAAGCGACGCGCCCGCCGTGCTGGCCGACGCTGCAGAGGTCGCGTCCGATGCACAACCCCCTTCGGACCCGGCTCCGGACTCGCAGCCGGTACCAGACCCGGCGCCGGTCAGTACGGCGGACATTGCGCCGCCGGCGGATACGTCGGACACCGGACTGGTCAGCAAGATCGTCGCTCTCTGGCCGGCGGTGCTCGGGCTGCTTGCCGTGCTCGCAGGTGTGGCTCTCTGGCGATCCCGCAAGACAGGCGCGGTTGAAGAGGACAATGCGTCGTGGGAGGCCCTTTCCAATGACAGCGCCGTTCCGCTGCCTGACGAGAGCGACCTGGGCGCGGTTGAGGTGGCGCAAGGCGATGATCCGGCGTCGTATCTCGAAGACACGGGCACGTTCAAACCGATTGACTTCAGCGAGGCGGAGTCCGACGCGGGGCTCGCGGCGGAGGCGGACAGCGCTGAGGAAGCGGCGTCTCCGGTCGAGTTTCCGTTTGAAGACACCCTCGCCGGTGACGACAGTGTCGCGTTGGATCAGTCCGACCCGCTCGCTGAGGCCGATTTCCACATTGCATACGGTCTGTACGATCAGGCGGCTGAACTGATCACCGGCGCGGCGGAACGCGAGCCGGACCGACGTGACCTGAAACTCAAGCTGCTTGAGATTTACTTCGTGTGGGGCAACAAGAATGCGTTCCTCGACGCGGCGACGGTGCTTCGCGAGGAAATGGGCGCGGAGCCCGACGGCGATTGGAACAAGGTGGCGATCATGGGGCGCCAGATCTGCCCCGATGTTGACTTGTTCAGCGGGGACGATCTTGCTGCTGCCAGCGCCGTGGATCTGCAGCTCGATGAAACCGGCGTCGCGCCGCTTGATCTCGCAACAGAGACGGTGGCGGAAGAGACCGAAATGGACTTTGACCTCGGCAGCGCGGTCGAGGCCGCAGAGCAAGCAAGCGCGGCCGACAACGTCATCGATTTCGATTTCTCCAATCAGGACGACGAGACGGACGATGATCCGCTTGCATCGCGTCTGGATGATCTCGGCGACGACACCGATAACACCTCTGAGATCAACCTGGATGACCTCGGGCTTGACATCGATCTGTCCGGACCCGACGCGATCGATGAGCCGCTCACCGCGCCACAATCCGTTGAGACGGGCGCGACCGGCGTGGTGGAAGCCCTCGACATTGATGCAGGCGATGACCTTGATGCGTTGTTCGGCGGTCTTGATGATGCGACTGACGACGCCGAACCGAATGTCGATGCAGCGGTGGTCGAGGGGTTGGCGGACGAGCCCATCGATGAGACGCGCGACGTACTGCTCGACACGTCGCAACTGAAAGTCGAAATGGAAGAACTCCTCGCGGGCGCCGAAGGCTTCGACGAGGAGAATGAGGTCCCGACGCCTGCGCCGGCATCGGATGCCACCGGGTCGTTCTCGGCTGAAATCAAGGCCCTTGCCGATGATGGCGACGCCGTTGAGCTGCCGCTGGACACTGAGGTGGACGACGACGATACGGAGTTGCTTCTGGGGCCGTCGATTGACGATACCCACGAGGGCAAGCTCGAGGCCGATTTCAGTGCCGACGTGTTTGGCAGTGACGACGCCACGGTGCTGACGCCCGCGCTGAGCGATCTGGCGGACGACACCGAGGGTGACGACGCGCCGGCGACGACCGCTGCGGACGGCTTCGACGCCGCCATATCGGATGACGACTTCAGCGATATTTTTGCAGAGCACCCGGTGGAAGAGCCGGATGCAGACGCCTTTGTCGGTGACGACGCAACGGTTTTGATCAAGTCGCCGCTGCTCGATGGCGACAACGGTACTACCCGCGATGATCTGACGTTTCAGGGTGTCGTCGATTCGGTGGACGGCGAGGACGATGACGTCTTCAACGGCGTGGATTCCGACTCAACTCAGGAGTCTCTCGCGGTCGACCTGGACGTGGGTGATCCTCTGTTTGAGGACGGCGTCCCCGACGTGGAAAACACGACGATGCGCGTTGCCGCACAGGACCTTGCGCTGCCGGACATTGATGACGGCGGCCCGAGCGAGGTGGGTACCAAGCTGGACCTGGCGCGTGCCTACATGGAGATGGGGGATCCGGATGGCGCGCGGGGCATTCTGGAGGAAGTTATCGAAGAGGGTGATGACGGCCAGCGTCAGGATGCCCGTGCCCTGCTGGACGCCTTGCCCTGAACACGCCTGAGCACGACTCAACCGACGCCGGAGGCTCACCCCCTCCGGCGTTTTTGGTTGGGCAGCGATTTGCCCTCGTGGTCGAGTACGACGGCGCCGGTTTTCACGGCTGGCAGATTCAGACCACGGATCGTTCTGTTCAGGGCGCGCTCGAAACTGCGCTTGCGCGGGTTGCTGCTCACCCGATTTCCACGATTTGTGCCGGTCGCACGGACGCAGGCGTCCACGCCACATCGCAGGTGGTGCACTTTGATTCACCGGTGGAGCGCTCGCTCGAGGCATGGACGCGTGGCGTCAATGCCAATCTGCCCGACGAAGTGCGGGTGCTTCGTGCCGTACCGGTGCCACCCGACTTCCATGCACGCTTCGGCGCACTGAGCCGACGCTACCGATTTTTCCTGTTGAATCGCCGCGCCCCCAGTGCGTTGCATCGACACCGCGCTGTGCACGTGCCGCGTGCGCTGGATGTGAAGGCGATGAGCGGGGCAGCGGAGATTCTGGTCGGCGAGCACGATTTCTCGGCGTTTCGAGCCTCGGGCTGCCAGGCTGCGCAACCCGTTCGAACCGTACAGTCGTTGAGCGTACGGCGGGCGGGGCCGTGGGTTGTCGTTGAGATCGTCGCCAATGCGTTCCTGCAGAACATGGTGCGGATCATCGTCGGTTCTCTGATGCGCGTCGGGCATGCCGAGCGCGACGAGCGGTGGCTGGCAGATACACTGGCGGCGCGAGATCGCGACCATGCGGGCGTCACGGTGCCTCCCCACGGCCTGTATCTGTCCGGCGTGCGCTACGAGCCGCGGTTTGGTGTGCCCAGCGACATTACAGATGACGCGCTCTTTTCGCCGTCTTCGATTATGATTCCGGCATGCTAAAGACTAGTCCCTCTGTGCGGCGAGGCATTTTGCTATGAGCTGGCTGCGAAAAATCATGCCCGAACGGATCAAGACCGAGCGTCGCAAGCGCTCGGTGCCCGAGGGCCTGTGGAGCAAATGCAAATCGTGCGATGCGGTTCAGTACCGTGCCGATCTCGAGCGCAATTTGTTTGTGTGCCCCCAATGCGGCTATCACTCGCGGATCGGCGCTCGTCAACGCCTTGAGATGTTTTTCGACGAGGGTCGTTTCGAAGAGTTCGGCGTGGATCTCGCCACGACCGACCCGTTGAAGTTTCGCGACGAGAAAAAATATCGTGATCGCATTAACGCGGGTCAGAAAAAGACCGGAGAGTCCGAAGCGTTGATCGCTGCGCACGGTGAATTGGCCGGCCAGCCCATTGCGGCCTGCGCGTTTGAGTTCTTTTTCATGGGCGGATCAATGGGCTCCGTCGTCGGCGAGCGTTTCTGCCGCGCGGCTGCCCACGCTTTGGAACATCGGATTCCGCTCGTTTGTTTCAGCGCCAGCGGCGGTGCGCGCATGCAGGAGGGGCTGATGTCATTACTGCAAATGGCCAAGACATCGGCCGCACTATCACGGCTGTCCGACGCGGGTGTCCCTTACATTTCGGTGCTGACCGATCCGACCACGGGCGGCGTATCCGCCTCTCTGGCGATGCTCGGCGACATCAATGTCGCCGAACCGCAGGCGCTCATCGGCTTCGCCGGGCCGCGTGTTATTGAGCAAACGGTTAAAGAGACCCTGCCCAAGGGTTTCCAGCGCAGTGAGTTCCTGTTGGAGCACGGAGCGATCGACATGATCGTCGATCGCCGTGAAATGCGTGATCAAATTGCCGAACTTCTTGCAAAGCTCGCGGGACGACGCCCGGAACCCGAGTCTGCGGAGCCCGAGATCCACGAATCAAACGGCGAGAGTGAGCCCGCGACCATCTCGGAAGACCACGGTGCCGACGAGCCTGACAGCATGGCTTGACCATATCGCTCGGCTGCACGCGCGTGAGATGGATCTCGGGCTGGACCGCGTGGCGGCGGTTTGGTCCCGCCTTTCCCAACCTGACGCCATGCCGTCTGTGGTCACCATCGCCGGCACCAACGGCAAGGGCACATGTGCCCATTTTCTGGATCTGCTCCTTCGGGCTCACGGCGCGCGTACCGGGTTGTATACCTCACCGCATCTCCTGCGCTTTTCAGAACGCATCCGGATAGACGGGACCTGCGTTGACGATGCCGAACTGTGCCGCGCCTTCGCGCAGGTCGAAAAGGCGCGCGGCGAGGTGTCGCTGACATTTTTCGAATTCACCACGCTTGCAGCGTTCGTCTGTTTTCAGTCCGCTGCACTCGAGGTGCTCGTGCTGGAGGTGGGGCTTGGCGGTCGGCTCGACGCGGTTAATGTGCTCGATGCGGACGTTGCGGTGGTCACTCGCATTGGTCTGGACCATACCGACTATCTGGGCGATTCCCTGACCCGCATCGGCCGTGAGAAGGCCGGCGTATTTCGGTCGGGCCGCCCCGCAATCGTCTGTGGGCGCGACACGCCGCAGAGTGTGGCGGAAGCGGCACGTGATGTGGGTGCAGAGTTACTTGCGTTGGGCGATGAACTGCGCGTGCGCTGTTCGGATCAGCGCCTGGAGCTTTCCATCAACCGTACAGGCGACAGCGGGCCGGTGTCCCTTGACCTGCCGCGCCCGGATGACGGGCAAACGGACAGCATGACCGGGGCCATCGCCGCCGCGCACTGCCTTGACCGCCTCCCGTCAGATACCCGGATAGCGGCGATGATCGAGGGGTTTGCGCTGTCGGGGCGCCAGCAATTCGTGCCGGGGTCGCCGTCGTTCCTTCTGGACGTGGCCCACAATCCGCAGGCCGCGGAGAGCCTTGCAAAGCGCCTGGTCGAACTGCCCGGTCGCAAACGCATTTTGCTTGGGATGCTGGCGGGTAAGGATGTGGGCGGATTTGTGGGTGCATTGCGTCCCCATGCCAGCACTTGGCATGCCGTCTCTACGCACGGATCGCGCGGGCTGGCGGCGCGCGTACTTGGCACCCGCCTTGCCGAGTTGGGTGTTGATGTCATGCACAGGTCAAGTTCGGTGGCCGGTGCGCTGTCCATCGAGCGTGCCCGTGCGGATATGAACGAGACGATCGTGGTTTGTGGCTCGTTTCAGATCGTCGGCCCAGCGCTTGCATGGCTTGGGCTATACTCCGACGCGTTCCCAACCAACGTCGCCTGAACTATGGAACGCAAGCTGAAAGAGCGCATCACTGGCGCCATTATTCTGTTTTCAGTCGGCATCCTCTTCATTCCAGCGCTGCTGGACGGTGAGGTGAACGGTGCGACGCGCACCCAGCCGGTACCACTGCCGTCCGCTACCATGACCACGGTGGTCGTACCGACCGGGGATGATCGTAACCGCGCTGCGAGCGGTCGGACGTCGTCGCCACTTCCGGTGGCGCCCAGCACAGAAGAACGGGCCGGCGTGCCTGAGTCGGTCGCGACATCGAAACCGGCGACGGCCGAGGATCGCCCTGCTGCCGCGGCGCCCTTGCCGGCGGCCCCCATGCCGAGGGCGATGCCGCCCGATCCGGCGGCTGGGTGGGCCGTGCAGGTTGGCAGTTTCGAAAGCCAGGACAATGCCAACAGGCTGTCGGATCAACTCACCAGGCTTGGCTACAAGGCCTTCGTTTCGAGCAAACGGCTGGACGGCCGAGCGATGTACCGGGTTCGTGTCGGACCGAAGCCAACCCGCGATGAGGCCGGCAAGCTGGCAGAGCGGCTGCGAAAGGATCGGCAATCGGTCCGCGTGGTGCCGCACCCGGGTTAAATTCGCCCGCGACGTGCGGGTCACTTTGGTAGACTACGCCCGAACCGGGGGGCGACGGAATCAAATGACGACTATTGATCTGATTGTGCTGGCGATCATCGCCGTGTCGATGGTGGTCGGTTTTTTCCGCGGTCTCTTTCCCGAACTGATCGGTCTTGGCACGTGGGTCGTGGCCGGCGTCGGCGCGATGCAATTCAGTGACGTGCTGCTCCCTTATCTTTCCGGAAAAATGGGCTCGCCAACCGTTGAGCTGTGGTCGGCGCGTGCGGCGATGTTTGTCGCGCTGATGATCGTCGGTGGCCTGGTCGGTCAATTGGTGTCCCTTGTGGTGGATAAGGCCGGGCTCTCGGGCACCGACAAGGCGCTCGGCATGATTTTCGGCGCCGTGCGTGGCGTTGTTATCATCGGCGCGCTGGTCATATTCGGTCAGCTCATTGGCTTTCAAAACGACAGCTGGTGGTCGGATTCCACGCTAATTTCGTTTGGCGAGGGCGTCGCCGATGCGCTCCGCGCCATATTGCCGGAGCAGCTCGCGAGCTACCTCGAGCCATCGGCGCCGGTTGAATCGGGCGGGGCGGCCACGCTCGACAGTTTGCGAGATGCGCTCGATGGTGTCGCGGGCGGCAACGCCGAAGACGCCTCCGATTCGGACACGACACCATGAATACGGTCGCCCGTTACCGCCACTGGAAGCAGGGCTAAGCACATGTGCGGTCTGGTAGGCGTTGTCTCGCATCGACCGGTCAACCTCGATATTTACGATGCGCTTGCCGTCCAGCAACACCGTGGACAGGATGCGGCCGGGATCATGACCTGTGACGATGGGCAGCTTTTTTCGCACAAGCGCAACGGCTTGGTGCGCGACGTCTTCAAGCAGCGTGATATGGAGCGTTTGCGCGGAAACATGGGCATCGGTCATGTCCGGTATCCCACGGCGGGGTGCTCGAGCGTTGAGGAAGCGCAGCCTTTTTACGTGAACTCGCCGTACGGCATTTGTCTGGCGCACAACGGCAATCTGACGAACGCGCGCGCCCTGTCGCACATGCTGATCCGCGACGACATGCGGCACCTCAACACCGGTTCGGACACCGAGGCGCTGCTTAACGTGTTTGCGCACGAACTGCAGCGCCTGAACCGCCGTACCCCGCAGGCAGAAGATATTTTTTCCGCGGCGCGCGAAGTGCACCGGCGTTGCGCTGGCGGCTATGCCGTGGTGGCTATGCTCGCGGGACACGGTCTGGTCGCGCTGCGCGATCCGCACGGGATCCGGCCGCTGGTGCTTGGCCGGCGAGAGCATGAGGGTCGCGTCGAGCATATGGTGGCGTCCGAGTCTGTGGCGCTGGATGCTCAGGGCTTCGAACTGGTGCGCGATGTCGCGCCGGGTGAGGCGATTTACATCCGCCGGGATGGTGACATTGCCGCCCAGCAGTGCGCCATCGCGCCGCGTCTCACACCCTGCATCTTCGAGTACGTCTATTTCGCTCGCCCGGATTCCATCATCGATAACATCTCGGTGTACAAGGCGCGTCTCAGAATGGGCGAGAAGTTGGCCGAACGCATCCTGAACGTCTGGCCTGATCACGATGTGGATGTGGTCATGCCGGTCCCCGATACCAGTCGAACCGCTGCTGTGCAGGTGGCGCATCGACTGGGTGTCAAGAACCGGGAAGGGTTCATAAAAAACCGGTATGTCGGCCGCACGTTCATCATGCCGGGCCAGCAGGAACGGAAAAAATCAGTGCGCCGCAAGCTGAACGCGATCGATCTCGAATTTAGAGGCAAGAATGTACTTTTGGTCGATGATTCGATCGTGCGCGGTACGACGTCGCAGGAAATTATTGAAATGGCGCGCGAGGCCGGTGCGCGCAAGGTTTATTTT
>JBCCMA010000101.1:0-13170 GCA_039026595.1 Pseudomonadota bacterium | reverse complement strand
CTCGGGCAAACCGAGCTGCGTGGTCCGCTCAAGGCCCTCGGGGATGTTGGTCGCCGGAGCGTCGTGCGGCGCCTGGGCAACGGCACGTCGACCCGGACGGCTACTCTCAAAGATAAGGGGTTCGCTCATGCCCGGACTCCTTCTGCGCGGCGCAGGTCGGTCAGAACGCTGTCCAAGGTGTTGGCATAGCGTGCGATGTCGTCATCGGTGCGGGTCTCGGTGGCGCAGACCAGCAGACAGTCGTTGAGCCCCGGGAAATCGCGACCCAGATGAACACCGGCTCCAATGCCGGCATCCGCCATTCGATCCAGAACCACGTCAGCGCTCGCCGGAAGCCGCAGCACGGTTTCGTGGAAAAACGGTTTATCGAACACCGGCGTGACCCCATCGACTGTGGCGCACGCGTCGGCCAGCTTGCGCGTATTCGCGTTGCAGGTGGCCGCAACACGCTTGAGGCCTTCCGGTCCCAGCAGCGACATGTAAATCGTCGCCGCCGTGACAACCAGACCCTGATTTGTGCAGATGTTGGAGGTGGCCTTGGATCGGCGAATGTGTTGCTCGCGTGCCTGGAGGGTCAGCGCGAAGCCCTCGCGCCCGTCGACGTCGACCGTTCGGCCCACGATGCGGCCCGGCATTTGCCGGACGTACACCTGCCGGCACGCGATAAAGCCGAAGTACGGGCCGCCCGATGATAACGGGACGCCGAGCGGCTGGCCTTCGCCACACGCGATATCGGCGCCGTTGTCTCCCCACTCACCCGGCGGTTTCAACAGCGCCAGCGACGTCGGGTTGACCACCGCGATCATCAGCGCGTTCTTGCCGTGCGCCCAGTCCGTTGCCGCATCCACAGCTTCATAGCCGCCCAGGAAATTCGGCTGCTGAACGATCAGCGCCGCGATGTCGTCGTCGTTGTACTCGGCCAGAGCATGCAGCGGAACCACACCGGCGCCCTCGTCCACCGGCAACTCCACGAGATCAATGCCCTGCGTAGCGGTGATCGCACGCACGGTATCTCGGTAGCGCGGGTTGACCGTGCCAAGACAAAGCACTTTTTTGGATTTGCTCTTGCGATTGGCGCGCACGGCCATCAGCACGGCCTCGGCCAAACCGGACGCGCCGTCGTACAGCGAGGCATTGGACACATCCATCCCGGTGAGTCCCGCCATCATCGTCTGGTATTCGTAGATGAGCTGGAGCGTGCCTTGACTGGCCTCGGCCTGATACGGGGTGTATGCCGTGTAGTACTCGCCGCGCGTGGCCAGCTGCCAGACCGCTGCCGGTACATGGTGCTCGTAGGCGCCCGCGCCGATGAAGTTCAGAAGCGGCGCATCTTCGGCGGCACGCTCATGCATCAGTCGCGTGACCTCCATCTCGTTCAACGCCGCGGGAATGCCGCCGAGCTCGCCGATCCGCAGATCGGCCGGGATTTCGTCAAACAAGCTGTCGACGCTGTCCGCGCCGATGGCGCCCAGCATCTGTTCAATATCGTCTTTGGTATGTGGATTAAACGGCATGTCGGGCTCTCACTCCTGCAGGCTGTCTTCGTACGCCTCGGCGTCCATCATGTTCTCAAGATCGTCAGCGTCGTCCGGTTGGATGCTCATGATCCAGCCATCCCCGTAAGGCTGCTCGTTGATTAATTCCGGTGCATCGACCAGCGCGCCGTTCGCCTCGACGACGGTCCCCGCAACCGGGCAGTAAACGTCCGAGGCCGACTTGGTGGACTCGACCACCGCACACGCATCCCCGGCGCTGTAGTGGTTGCCCTCTTCCGGCACCTCCACGTAAACAAGATCGCCCAGCGCGTCCTGCGCGTGGTCGGTGATGCCCACAAGCACCGTGCCGTCGTCGGTAACGCGCACCCACTCGTGCGACGCGGCGTAGCGCAAATCCTCAGGTACTTCGCTCATTTCAATCGATCCTCACAAACAACAGCCGAAAACTTAAACATCAATCTTGATCTGGCCCGCCCGAACGAACGGCGGGCGATGCACGCTCGCCGCCACTTCCCGGCCGCGAATATCCACCTGGCAGGTGCCACCAATGGTCTTCATGACGCGCGCCAGACCGATGGCGCGCTGCATCGTGGGCGAGAACGTTCCGCTGGTCACCCGACCCACGGCCTGGCCACCGACCATTACGGTCTGACCGGCGCGCAAGACACCGCGCCCCTCGAGCAACAGAGCCACCAGCTTTTCGTCGACGCCGGCCTCGCGCGCGGCAACCAACGCAGCACGCCCGATGAAGTCGCGATCATCATCAATCGAGACGGTCCACGCCAGGCCGCACGCAAGCGGCAAGGTGTCCTCGTCCATGTCCTGACCATATAAATGCATACCGGCTTCAAGCCGCAGCGTATCGCGGGCGCCAAGACCGCATGGCGCAACCCCTGCCGCGAGCAGTGCATCCCATAAGCCACCGACATCGTCATGCGAGACGATCACCTCGAAACCGTCCTCACCCGTGTAGCCGGTCCGGGCCACAAAAACCGAGTTGAGCTGAACCGCGTGGAAGGGTTTCAGCGCGAGCACACGTTCCCGCTCCGCCAGCGTCAGCGTGCTCGCCATCCGCTCACGCGCATCGGGGCCCTGTACGGCGATCATCGACAGATCGTCGCGTTCGGTAACCGTGACCGCGAACGGCTCGGCCGCTTGCATAATCCACGCAAGATCCTTGTCGCGGGTCGCCGCGTTCACCACCAGGCGATAAAAGGACGGTTCGAGAAAGTACACGATCAGGTCGTCGATCACGCCCCCGCGTTCGTTGAGCATGCACGAGTACAGCGCTTTGCCCCGCGCGGTCAGTTTGGCCACATCATTGGCAAGCAGATAGCGCAGGAACTCGCCCACGCGGACGCCTGAAACATCCACAACGGTCATGTGCGAGACATCGAACATGCCGGCGCTGCCGCGCACGGCGTGGTGCTCCTCCACCTGCGAACCGTAATGCACCGGCATGTCCCAGCCGCCAAAGTCGACGGTCCGGGCGCCCGCGGCGAGATGTCGCGAGTGGAGTGCGGTAGTTCGGGCATCTGCGGTCATGGCGCGGTCTCCGGCTGCCAGGCGAAGCGCAGACCGGCCGAGCCTGTCCGCGCGAAACGCCCCTCTGTCCGCTGACCTGAGAGATCGGGAAGTGTTCACTCCCGTGCCCCTTCGGTGGACCGCTGCAGCGGTCGCTCTCCAGAGCCGGCGGGGACAGCGATCCTTTTGCCTGAGCGTTTCCGGGCGGGTTGCGCCTTCGGCGATCCGGCCGCTGCCGGATTCTCTCCCGCCGTCCCGTATAGGCCGGTGGCGCGAGCATAGAGCAAGCTGCGCGGCAGCACCAGTTGGGTTGCCGCTGCGCCTGACGCTGGCCACAATCTAACGATTGTTATGTAACGGAGATCGCCCGATGCGACTCAACGCCGCAGCTATCGCAGTCTTTGCTGTCGTCGCCGCGCCCATCAGCGCCG
Source organism: Pseudomonadota bacterium (assembly GCA_039026595.1). Lineage (GTDB taxonomy): Bacteria > Pseudomonadota > Gammaproteobacteria > Steroidobacterales > JBCCMA01 > JBCCMA01. The sequence continues at coordinate 9,719 of JBCCMA010000101.1, read as the reverse complement.
CCCACAGTGAGCATATTTCCGATTTTTTTGATCGCGCGTGGGAGGCTGATCTCAAGGCCAGCCCGATTTCCGCCTCGTATCTGGGTGACCGACGTTTCAACAGCCTGTGGCCAGATCTCACACCGAACGCCATCGCGGCCCGGCATGAGAACAATCGTCGCTTCCTGACTGAAGCGCAGCGCTTTGATCGAACTGAGCTCGACGAGCATGACGTTCTTAATCTCGCGCTTTTCGAGCGCGAGTATCGCGAGCGCGTCGAGAACCACCGCTACCGCCAGTTCCTGCTGCCGCTCAACCAGCGCGGCGGCATTCAGACCACCGACGAAATGGTGGACTCGCTGCGTTTTGAGACCGAGAAAGACTACACGGACTGGACACTCAGGCTTGAGTCGTTCGGGACGTACATGGACCAGACGATCACACTGATGCGCATGGGTCTCGCGGAACGCCGCACGCACCCCTGCGTGGTGATGCAGCGCGTGCCCGAACAGGTTGCGGCGCAGCTTGTCGAGCCCGAGAAGAGCCGTTTTTTCGAGCCGTTCCTGTCCCAACCTGACACGATCGACGCGTCACGACAGGCGGCGTTGCGCACCCGCGCATCGAATGCCATCAAGACGGTGATCCTCCCGGCTTTCGAGCGCCTCGACACCTTTATTACGGACGAGTACCTGCCGGCATGCCGTGACACGGTCGGGGCATGGGCGCTGCCGGATGGTAAAGCGTACTACGCCAAACGTGCGCGCGATTACACAACGACCGGTCTGACGCCCGATGATATCCACGACATCGGCCTGCGTGAGGTCAAACGCATACGCGCAGCAATGCAGCAGATCATCGAACAGGTCGAGTTCGAGGGCACGTTCGAGGACTTTCTTACGTTTCTTCGCACCGATCCCCGGTTCTACTACGACAATCCGGACGAATTACTTGAGGCGTATCGCGCCACGAGCAAGCGCATCGATCCGGAACTGGTAAAGCTTTTCAGCGTACTGCCGCGCATGCCCTACGGTGTGAAACCCATACCCGACGCCATCGCGCCCGACACGACGACGGCCTATTACTCACGGCCCGCCGCCGATGGCAGCCGCGCAGGCTTTTATTACGTCAACCTCTACCGCCCCGAAGTGCGACCGAAATACGAGATCGAGGTGCTGACAGTGCATGAGGCTATGCCCGGCCATCACCTGCAGATTGCGCTTGCACAGGAACTGGGTGACCTGCCACCGTTTCGGCGCTACGGCGGTTACACCGCCTTTGTTGAAGGCTGGGGGCTTTACAGCGAGAGTCTCGGTGGCGACCTCGGGTTATACAAGGACCCGTATTCGAAGTTTGGCCAGCTCACTTACGAAATGTGGCGCGCGGTGCGCCTGGTGGTCGATACGGGCATGCACCACAAGAAATGGTCGCGTCAGAAAGCAATCGACTTTTTCAAAGCCAACGCTGCCAAGACCGAGTACGACATTATTAACGAGATTGACCGGTACATCGCGTGGCCAGGACAAGCCCTTGCCTACAAAATTGGGGAACTGCGCATCAAGGCACTGCGCGCGCGGGCCGAGAACGAATTGGGTGACGCCTTTGATATCCGTTCATTCCACGAGGTGGTGCTCGGAAGCGGGGCCGTGCCGCTGGATATTCTCGAAAACAATGTGGACGCCTACATCGAGGCCAGCCGCGCGCCGTAATGTGCTTTTGCGACCGGCCCCGCCGCGGGCCGGTCAATTCACGGCTCGCGTGTCGCTTTCAGCGGCATCACCGTGGTGTATTTTTTTTGTTTCAGGACAAAACTGGAGTTGGCCGTCCGAAGGCCGGCGGCGTTCATAAAATGCCGCGCCATGAGTCGCTCGTAATCCGCAAGCGTCGCGGCCACCACGCGAATCAGATAGTCATCCTGACCGCTCATCGAGTAGCACTCCATGATCTCGGGCACGTCTGCGACCAGTCGATCGAACGCCTCGACCGTCTCGGGCTGGTGATTCTCAAGCGACAAATGCAGGAACGCGGTAACGCCGAGACCGACGCTGTCCTGACTGACCAGGGTGACATAACGGTCGATGACGCCCGCATCCTCCAGACTCTTCACGCGCCGCCAGCACGCCGACGGGGAGAGCCCGACCTTGTCCGCCAGACGCTGGTTCGACAGGCGCGCGTCCTCCTGCAGGGCCTCGAGAATTGCAACGTCCATTCGATCAAGCTTCGCCATACGCAAATTTCTTTCGCTTGAGCCCAATTTCTAAAAGAAATATATCTAAATTTAGGCAGAACAAGCAATATTTGGCAACCAATTTCACCAATCGCGATCTAAAATTGCGATGTCGTGGACGATCGGAGAAGGGTCATGGAGTACTCAGAGTTTCAGACGAAATACAGCGCCAAAACGCCGGACGAGAACGGCTATATCGCGTACTCGGATCAGGAGAACGACACATGGGCGCGTCTCTATGAGCGCCAGATGAGCTTCATCACCGACGCGGCGTGCGAGGAATACGTCAGCGGCATGCGCCAGCTCGATCTGCCGGCGGATCGCACGCCGCAGTGCAGGGACATCTCAACGACGCTTTACGCTGCAACCGGCTGGCGCGTTCAACCCGTGCCGGCGCTGATCGACGTAAACTTGTTCTTCTCAATGCTCTCCCAGCGCATCTTCCCGGCAGCATCGTTCATGCGGCGCCCGGAGGAATTTGATTATCTCAGCGAACCCGATCTGTTCCACGAGATGTTCGGCCACGGCCCGCTGCTGACACACCCCGACTTCGCAGATTTCACAGCGGCCTACGGCAAACTCGGCCTCGAAGCCAATGAGGAAGAGCGCAAGATTCTCGCGCGGCTCTACTGGTACACCGTCGAATTCGGCCTGATCCAGAAGCCGGGACACACGCTGGCCGTGTACGGCGCCGGCATCGCGTCGTCGATCGGCGAGACGCAGCGTGCGCTCCACAGCGACGATGTCGAGCGCATCCCGTTTGATCTTGACCGCGTACTGCGCACGCCCTTCCGCATCGACAAGATGCAGCCGCACTATTTTGTACTGAGCCACTTCAGTGATCTGTTCGAAGTGGTCGAGGGCGACTTGATGCGCCACGTGCGGGAAGTGATCGCGGACGAAGCGCGCGCGAACGCGGCGTGAACGGAGATAAGACCATGGATAAGCTTGCCGAAAAATCCTGCGTACCCTGCGAAGGCGGCGTCGATCCGCTCGCACGCGACGCGGCCGAAGCCCTAATGGCGCAAATCGACGACGGATGGCAGCTCGTGGATAAAGCCACGCGCATCCGACGGGACTTCTCGTTCGGAAATTTCTACAAGACGATGGAGTTCGTCAACGCGCTTGCGTTCATCGCCAATGCGCAGGGCCACCACCCGGACCTGACGGTCGGGTACGACTACTGTCACGTGACTTTTTCAACGCATGCGATCGACGGCCTGTCAGAAAACGATTTCATCTGCGCCGCGCGTGTCGACGCCCTTTTTCGATAAATCCGATCAGCCCATCGCCCGGCGGGCGAACCAGCGTTTGAGTGGCAACAGGCGATTCACACTTCGCAACCCGAATCGTCGTGTCAACGACAGCGCGAACTGGTCTCCGGCAAACAGGCGATTGATCTGCGTCAGAGCTGACATCATCAACGCATTGTCGGCGCGTCGTCGGCGTGCATAGGGACGCAAAACAGGACCGTCACCCAGATCGCGTCCCGACGCCTGCGCGCCGCTCAGCGTATTGACCATATCCTCCGCGTCCTGCAATCCAAGGTTGGCGCCCAGGCCTGCAAGCGGATGGATCACGTGTGCCGCGTCACCGGCGAGCGCGAACCGAGCACCGGTGTAGCGCTCGGCGTGAAGCCAGGTCAGCGGAAACCCGTGACGGCGCGATACGCGCTGCACTTCACCCAGTACACCTGCACTGGCCTGCTCCAGATGTTGGCAGAACACCTCGTCATTGAAGCCCATCAATTGTTCCGCATGCGCCGCGCTGGTCGACCACACGATGGAAGTGGTGCCGTCGGCAAGCGGTAAGAGCGCCAGCGGACCCGACGGCAGGAAACGCTGCCACGCCGTTTCGAGGTGGGAGCCGGACGTGTCCACATGCGCGACCACGGCGCGCTGCTCGTAGTCTCCCTCGCGGATCGCGACGCCCAGATGCGCCCGCATACTGGAACGCGCGCCATCCGCAGCCACAACCAATGCAGCGCTCACCGACTCTCCCTGTTCTGTGGTCAATCGGACGGCACGCTCGCCAACACTGACGTCGCGCACCGTGGCGTGGTCGCGCCATTGCAGTGTCGAACACGCGACCGCCGCACGGTACGCGGCAGCGGCAAGTGCATCGTTTTCAACGATGAATCCGAGATTCGGCTCCCCTAATTCGTCTGCCTCGAACGACAGGGCATCCTCATCAAACGGCGCACCCGCCGCGTCCCACACGCGCATCGCACGGTAGGCCTGACAACGCGTTGCATCCAACTGGTCCCACGCGCCACACGCTTTGAGGAAGCGTTGTGAGCGACGCGCGAGCGCAACGACGCGCGGAGCAAACCAGCCTTCACACGTGTCGAGGATCGGCGGCGCGCCGGCGTCGAGCACCACCACGTTTAATCCGGCGCGAGCCGCACCGGCGGCAAGCGCGGCGCCCACCAATCCGCCGCCGACGATCGCGATATCGCTGCGCGCGCTCATCCGAGCGCGACGCCGCGTGCTAGTTTGGGCAGGCGTTCGCGGTAACCCATCGACCGGCGTGCGAACCACCTGCGCAGCGGGGGGGCTATTTGCATCGCAATCAACGCCGCGCCGCGGGCGGCGCTATACGGCGCCGCCTCTTCGGCAAACACCTGTACCAGCGAGTGCGTCATCCGACGCACATCGCGGTGATCGGCGTGGCGCCACTGCGCATAAGACTGCAGCACGTCCGGCCATGCACGCCCGCCGCGGCTCCAGGCCAACTCGGACAAACAGGCCACGTCGCGCAAACCCAGATTCAGACCCTGCCCCGCAACGGGATGCATAGCGTTGGCCGAGTTGCCGATGACCACCCAGTGATCCTCATGCAGCTGTCTCGCAACGATGCGCGCAAGCGGGTAACGGCTGCGCACACCGGCGCGCGTCACGTGTCCCAGCCGGAAGCCGAACGCGTGCTGGAAGCGCTCGCGGAACACCGCATCATCGGTGACGAGTGCGTCCGCATCCTGATCGGCAACCGACCACACCACGTTGCTTCGACCGCGCGTCAATGGCAACACGGCCAATGGACCATCGCGCGTGAATCGTTCGTAGGCGCGGCCCTCGTGCGGTTGCTCCGTCGCAATGTTGGCAACCACGGCGGTACGGCCGTAGTGCGTGGTTTCAACACCCACCCCGAGCAGGTCGCGTGTGCGCGACTGCGCACCCTCGGCAATGACCAACAAACCGGCATCCACGCGCTGATCGTCGCTCAGTTTCAGCGCCACACCGCCGGGTTGCGGGGTTGCGGACGTGATGTGCGCCGGGCGGAACTGCCGCACATGCACATCGAGCAGACGATGGGTCAGTGCCTGGCCCAGCACCTGGTTCTCGATCACATAGCCGAAAGCGTCGAGATCATGCTGATCCGCGTCCAGACGGGTCGCCCCGAAATGCCCGCGGTCGCTCACCCGTATGCGCCGTATCGGGCTCGCATGCGAAGCACCTGGCCAGACGCCAAGGGTTGCGAGAACGCGAATACTCGTTTGCGAAAGCGCCGTCGCGCGCGAGTCAAATCCTGGTTGGGCGTCGTGGCTCTCGGCCGCCTCCACCACCGCAACGCTCTGACCACTATCCGCAAGAGCGATTCCGAGCGTAGCGCCCACAAGCCCTCCGCCGGCGATCACCACATCAAATGAATCGGTCATGCGTTCGCCATCTCATTTTCGATCGCTGAACTCGACGATGGCAGATGCTTGGACAAAACATCTGGCCCGCGTCGTGCGATCGCGACATCGTCCTCAACCCGGATGCCGATGCCCCACCATTTACGATCCACCCCCTTTGTTTGCGGGGCGATGTACAGGCCAGGCTCGATCGTCAGCACCATGCCGGGCTCGAGCTCGCGCCACGCCTCACCGACCCGGTAGTCGCCCACATCGTGCACATCCATGCCCAGCCAGTGTGACGTGCGGTGCATGTAAAAGCGCTTGTAGGACTCATTGGCCAGCGCCTTGCGTAACGGCACGTCAATCAATTTGCAACGGATCAACCCCGCGGTGAGTTCGCGCACCGCCGCTTCGTGCGGCTGATTCCAGTGGTGACCCACCACACACGCTTCGATGGCGGCATGATGGGCATCGACGACCACGTCATACAGCGCTTTTTGTTCTTTTGAGAACGACCCGTTTACGGGGAATGTGCGTGTCAGATCAGACGCGTAGTACTCAAGCTCGCAGCCCGCATCAATCAAGACCAGATCCCCATCGCGAAGCGGCGCTTTGTTCTCGGTGTAGTGGAGGATACAGCCGTTCTCACCGCCGCCTACGATAGGCGGATAGGACCACGTTGCGCCGCTCCGGCGAAACTCATACTGCAGCTCGGCCTCCAGTTCGCCCTCATTCATCCCGGGCCGGCAAGCGCGCATCGCACGGCGATGCGCAGCGGTTGCCACCTTGGCCGCCCGGCGCATGATCACAAGTTCCGCACGGCTCTTGAACAGCCGCATGTCATGCAGAAGATGGTCCAGTGCGACAATTTCCTGCGGCGCCTGCTGCTTACTGCTCTGCCCGCGCGCGCGGAGGTCGTTCATCCAGCCGATTACACGCTGATCAAATTTCGGGCGCGCGCCCATCGTGTAGAAAACGCGCTCACGCTGCTCCATCAGTCCCGGGAGAATATCGTTCAGATCATCGATGCCGAACGCGTCGTCGGCCCCATAGCGCTCCACCGCACCCTCTTGGCCCGCGCGTCGCCCGTCCCAGGTTTCCCGTTCAGGATCACGATCGCGGCAGAACAGAATAAATTCGCCGCCGGCCCGACCGGGCACGAGCACGGCCACACTTCGCGGCTCGTCGAATCCGGTCACATAGTAGAAGTCGCTGTCCTGACGATACGGATAGAACACATCCCGATTGCGGCGACGCTCAGGCGCGGCGGGCAGGATGGCAATACTGTTTTCGCCCATCAATCGCATCAGCTGCCGACGACGGCGCGCGAACTCGGCCAGCTTCATCAATGGACCTCGGAACCCGGAGGCGTGCGCAGCGCCGCCAATTCGTCGTAGACCAGCTGCGCACCAACACGGACGTATTCACACAGCTCATAAAACGCGTTTTCATCTTCGTTCGTGGCGCCGTCGGCAACAGCCTGACTGATCTTGAGCAGATCGTTCACAAACTCCGGCACATCGCCCGGAAGGGCGTTGTGATCCTTGATGCCGCCCATCGCCAGCCCCACAAGGTACCCCTGACACCACTGCGCCAGGGATTCCGCGCGCTCGGCCAACGTCGCATCATCTCCGGCGACGAGCAGTCCGAACGCCATCTGACCGTCGTCGAGCTGCGCATGCCAGATTTGCGCCACCTCCAGTAACGTGGCGCGGTGCTCGGACAGACGCAGATCCTCCGGGAAATCGTCAAGCACGGACTGGGTCCAGCGCGCCGCAACATCGTCCGGGCTCGCGCTGGCCAGCGCAAACAGCCCGCCCTGATGCGACGCCGCCGCCTCACCGCCCAGCGTGGACATGAGCAAATGTGCGGCCTGCAGATCAGACATGATCGTGGTCTCCGGTGGGCGGCCCACCATTCTACCACCCGGTCGACGCCTGTGACGGGTGTCAAATTGACCGTCCACACGCTCGACCTTAGACTTCGGCGCATGAGTTCCGACACACCCAAGCAGCAATTCGAGCTGGAACTGCACAAGCTTGAAAGCCGTATTAACGAGCTGATCAACACCTGCAGCCAGCTCAAGGAAGAGAACCGATCGCTCCGCCATCGTCAGGAGGCCCTGATCGGCGAGCGCGCAACGCTTTTGCAGAAGAATGAGCAGGTGCGCGCACGGGTTGAAGGGATGATCACGCGGCTCAAAGCTATGGAGACCGGAGCATGAGCGGGGACGTTGGGCCGGTCAGTGTGCGTATCCTCGACAAGGAGTATCAGGTCGCGTGCCCGGAGGGCCAGCGTGACTCCCTCCTGCGATCCGCCGAACTGTTGAATGTCCGCATGCGCGAGATTCGAGATAGCGGACGCATCGTCGGGCTCGACCGCATCGCGGTGATGGCCGCATTAAATATCTCACATGAGCTGATCGAGTCTCAGGGCAAGGACGACCGCGTGGATGAAGGTCTCGGTGATCGCGTTCGAACGCTGCGTGAACAGGTTGAGAGCGCGCTTGAGGCGGGGCAGCAACTCGAACTGTGACCTGCGTTATTTGCAGGCCGGGCTCTACGAACCTATGATCGGCGCTGGTGCTTCCTGCGGTATTTGATGTCGGCTGGGTATCCTCTCGACCCTAAATATCTACCTTGGGGCGCTTTCCTGCTGACGCTATTGAGCATGTCCGCTGTGTCGGGAAGCCTTAGGCGTCGCGGTTGGCCCCACCTGTTGCTCTGGTTCGAGAGCAATGGCTGAGTCGGTACAGGCGGTGGCACCACCCTATATCCGCAGGCCGTCTCCATGACGGCCTGCGATTCCCTCAAAGTGCCAACGCCAGCATCAACCATACGGCGGCATCTACGCCAGACAGGCCGCCTTGGTCGGATGCGCCTTCGCGGCACGGCACGGCGCGTCGCTCAGCGACAGATCGAACGTTTCATCCTGCAACATCCTGCGATCAGACGGGCCCAGCGAATTGCGCTCTACACCGCCGCGGGCTCCGAGTGGGATCCGGCGGGCGCCATGCACCTCCTCATTGAGCGCGGTAAGGACATTTATTTGCCTCAGGTGCGCGGCCGGGACATGCGCTTCGCTCGTCACCGAACAGGGCAGCCACTTGTTCGCCGGCGTTTCGGCCTTATGGAGCCGCTGCCCGGTGCCAAAAGAGTGCCTCTATTCACGCTCGATGTGGTCGTGATGCCAGTCGTCGCGTTCGACGTCTTTCGCGGTCGACTTGGACAGGGCGGCGGCTTCTACGACCGGGCCTTACGACATCGAGCGACATCGCCTTTACGTTCGCCTTATCTGATTGGTGTGGCCTTCCGCGCCCAACGCGTCTCGCGAATACCACTGGCGCCATGGGACGTCATCCCCGACGACGTCGTGCACGATACACTTCGCGCCAACCCATCTTCCTGACAACAGAACGAAGGATGCGACACATGAACTACTGGCTCATGAAATCGGAACCGCACGAATTTTCCATCGACGATCTGAAAGCAGCTCCGAAGAAAACGACCCACTGGGACGGCGTGCGTAATTACCAGGCCCGCAACATGATGCGCGACGATATGCGCAAGGGCGATCGCGTCTTTTACTATCACTCGAATTGCGATGTGCCCGGCATCGTCGGCGTCGCACGGATCGTCAAAGAGGGCTACCCGGACCACACCGCTTTCGACAAAAAAGACAAACACTACGACCCCAAAAGCGACCCGGAGAATCCGAGCCAGACCGAATCCAATAAGGTAGGCAATGAGAGTGCCTTGCACTGTGGCGGGCTCGACGGACAGGTCCGTTGCGATGCCTACGATGCGTATTGCCTTGATCTTGGGCCTTCTGTCGGCTGTCGGCCCATTCGCCATCGATATGTATCTGCCGGCAATGCCATTGATCGCTGCGGACCTG
>JBCCMA010000100.1:0-13197 GCA_039026595.1 Pseudomonadota bacterium | reverse complement strand
GTTTATTTTGCGTCGGCGGCGCCACCGGTGCGCTACCCCAATGTCTACGGCATAGATATGCCCACGTCGAGCGAACTGATCGCGCACGGGCGGAGCGAGGACGAGGTGGGCGCACGCATTGGCGCGGACCGCATGATCTATCAGGATCTCGATGATCTGGTCGATGCGGTTTACTACGACCGAACCAAGATCGACGGCTTCGATACGTCGTGTTTCTCGGGCAACTACGTCGCTGGAGATGTCTCAGATGACTATCTGAAGTCGCTCGAAGCCGAGCGCAGCGACGAGGCGAAACGTCAGCGGGACATGACGTTTGCCTCACCCCGGGCGGATGTAGCGAGCATCGGGTGAGCCCGGCGGACCCCATCGACGTCGCGGTGAGTGATCCGGATGTCCGCGCACTGTTGCCCAGATACCTGCAACGGCGGTCGGAGGATGTCGCACACCTGCTCGCGCTTCTGGACCAAGGTCAGTACGACGCGATTGCCCAATTAGGCCACCGATTGCGCGGCTCGGGGGCAGCGTATGAATTGCCTGCGATCTCTGCGATCGGTGCCGATCTGGATGAAGCCGGCCGCTGTGCGGACGCGGCATCTATACGCGACGCCATCGCAAACCTGACAGCGTTTATTCAGCGCGTTCGTATCGTCTGAGCGAGGCGCGCCGTGCGTGTGGTAGTTCTTGGACATGCACCCGATCGCATACAACGACTGACCACCCTGATCAGTGCGGCCCTGCCGGCAGCGTCTCTGGATGTCGGGGACATAGAGCGCTTGTCGGCGCCTGAGGTCTTGCGGCTCGTGGCGGACGCCGATGCGGTGTTTGTTCATCACGAGGACGGTGGCCACAAGCGTCACCTCGAAGGTGGCCCGGACAGCGCGGATCTGATGCGTCGACTAAAGACGCAGAACGTTCGACTTCCCATCATCTTTGTGGCGCCCGGCGGTGATGAGATGCTCGTCGCGCGGGCCTTCAAGGCCGGGGCCACCGACTACCTGCCGCATTCGCGACTGACGCGGGAGGCGGTGGCGTCGGCCGTGCGCGAATCGGTGCGGGAGCAGGCGGGTGAGGTACGGGCCGCGACGACCCGAGCGTTGCGCGAGGCCGCCGACGACATCGTCATCAAGGGTTACCGCATCGAATATCGTCTGGCGCGGAGCGCGCTGTCGAACGTCTATCTGGCACGGGATGTACGCGGAGATCGCGTTGTCGCGCTGAAGGTCATGCAGGGATTTGTCAGCGAGCAAAGCGGTGAGACGCTGGAGCGGTTTCTGCGCGAGTACGAATCGGCGTCGTCGCTCGACCATCGCAATGTGGTGCGCGTGCACGACTTTGGTTTTGTCGATGAGCAGATCTACATTGCCATGGAGTATTTGTCCGGTGGGACGCTTCGCGATCGTCTGGTGACGCATGCGTTTACGCCGACCGAGAGCGTGGAGGTGCTTTTGCAGGTAGCCGAAGCGCTGTCGGCGATGAACGCGGTCAATATTCTTCACAGAGATCTCAAGCCCGGCAACGTCATGTTTCGCGATGACGGTGGTGCGTGTGTGATCGACTTCGGGCTCGCCAAGCATGCGCGTCTTGAGCAAGCGCTGACCGTACCGGGCCGGATTTACGGAACGCCGTACTACATGAGCCCCGAACAAGGACAGGGATTGCCCGTGGACATACGAAGTGATTTATACAGTCTCGGTGTACTGTTCTTCGAGATGCTGACCGGTTCCAAGCCCTACGCCGCCGGTTCCGCACTGGCGCTGGTGTACAAGCAGACCCATGCGCCTGTCCCGCGCCTGCAGGGGGACCTGATCCGCTGGCAACCGATCATCGATGGCCTGATGGCCAAAAAACCGGAGCAAAGACCCGCCAATCCCGAGGTGCTGCGTTCTCTGGTCTACGACTGCAAAACTCTGTAACCTCTTGCGTGCACAGTTCATATGGGTTGCACAACATTGATTTGCAAATCGATTAAGGATGCAACACTCGCCAGGGTTGGCGCGCTTTCCTTCACCCAAGCCGGAAACTTTTGACCAATGCGCATTGCTCTGCTTGAAGACGACGTGGATCAGGCGAATCTGGTCAGCGCGTGGCTGACCGACGCTGGGCACCACGTGCGGCATTTCGAAGCCAGCCGCGATTTTCTGCGTGCCGTCCTGCGCGACAGTTACGAGCTGCTTGTGCTGGACTGGATGCTGCCTCGCATGGACGGGCTGGAAGTCATGCAGCGCGTGCGTGAGAGTTTGCGTAACTACACGCCGATTCTGTTTGTGACCGCCCGCGATGAGGAAGACGCGGTGGTCAAGGCGCTCGAGGCCGGTGCGGATGATTACATGGCCAAGCCGCTTGCCCGACGCGAGTTTCTTGCACGTGTGACCGCGCTCGGTCGTCGCTCCGGCGGCTTTGCCGGAGAGCAGATTACAGACGTCGAGCCTTACGAAATCGATGTGGAGCGCAAGGCCATCGCTCTTAAGGGCGAAGCTATTGAGTTAACGCATCGCGAGTTTGATCTGGCGGCGTTTATGTTCCGGCACGTTGGCAGCGTCATCTCGAGGGCGCATATTCTTGAGTCAATCTGGGGTATGCACGGCGCGGATCTGAATACTCGCACCGTCGACACGCATATCAGTCGATTACGAAAAAAATTAATACTGACCGAAGAAAACGGATGGGTGTTGTCGGCCATTTATCAACACGGTTACCGGCTCGAGCGTCTTGCGGAACAAGACGCCGACGGGCCTTGAGAGAACACGTCCTGAGGATCGGATATGACCGATGAGACCCGCACCGCATCCGACAGCGATGATCTGGCCGACGGCAGCGTCGACAAGATACGGGACATCATTTTCGGTCGCACCATGCGCGACTACGAGCGCCGCTTCAGTCAACTCGAGCAGCGCATTGCGGAGGACAACCGTCGTCTGTCCAGTGACCTGAGCGCTCGCTTCGAGCAGCTCGAGGCGCACATGAAGCAAGAGTTCCAGGCGCATACAGAGCGCCTCGCCACCGAGCGTCGGGAACGGATCGACGCGCTGGACGAGCAGCGCGGTGGTCTGGCGGAGGCCAGTCGGCTTCTGACCGAGAAGATTGCCGACGTTGACGAAAGTCTGGCGTCCGCCGCACAGCAGATCCGCGGCCAGCTCCACGAGCAGGCAGCAGAGCAAATCGAACAGCTCGGCCGCGCTCGCAGCGAATTGCTGGATAGCCTGCGGCGCGAGGCACATCGCCTTGGCGAAGAGAAGCTCGCCCGCAGCGAGCTGGCCGCGTTACTGCAGACCCTGGCGCTCGACGTCAGCGGCGAGGGCGACGGCGGCGTCTCCTGACGCTCTTTTGCGCGCTGCGTGGCGTCGGACCTCGACAGACTCAAAGACCTCCTTTTCGGGCACGAAAAAAAGGCGCTCGACGCGCTGACGCGCCGGCTTGATACGGCCGAGAGCCGGACCGCCGACGTGGCCGACGTGCTACCCGATGCGATTGACCGGTCTGCAAGACACGGACCGAAGCTCAGCCAGTCGCTGAAAAAGCCCCTGGAAGAAACCCTCACCGAAGCCATTACCCGCGATCCGCAGCGGTTCGCTGCCGCGCTATACCCGGTTATGGGGCCGGCCATTCGCCGTGCGATTGCCGAAGCACTTAAGTCTCTGATGGCGTCATTGAATCGGGCGGTCGATACATCTTTGTCACCGACCGCGCGCTGGCGCGCGCGACGTGCCGGCTTGACCGTCGCGGAGTTCGTTTTGCGGGAGTCGCTGATCTTCCGTGTTGATGAGGTTTATCTGATCGATCCGCGCTCCGGCTTGTTGATTGAACACGTCCGGCATCCGGACACCGACGACAAGGACGAGGATGCGATTTCGGCCATGCTGTCGGCGATTCAGGAATTCGTCCGGGATTCGTTTTCGGACGGGGACGATCGTCTGGCCAGCGCGACGATTGGTGAATTTACGGTGTGGGTCTGCCAGGGGCCGTTTGCCATGCTTGCGGCGGTCATCCGGGGCACACCACCGCAGGATCTTCGGAATCAGCTCGACATGACCGTCGAACGACTGCACCTGACGCATAACGCTCGTCTTGAACATTTCGACGGTGAACGCTGCGAAGAGCTGGCGCCGGAGCTCGCGAGCTGTCTTCGCTACAAGTTACGCCCCGCGACCACGTCGGGGTTTCGACTGTCCCCGCCGCTGCTGTTGACGGCCCTGCTGTTTCTCGCTGCTGTGAGTTACGGCATTTATGACCGTATTCAGAGGCAGCGAACGCTGGCCGCTTGGAACGCCGCGCTGACAGACGCGCCGGGCATTGTGGTGACGGCTTCGCGGCACGAGTCACGCAGCTGGCGACGGCACGCGTACTACCAAGTGGAAGGCTTGCGCGATCCGCTCGCGGCCGACCCCGTTCGTCTTGCCGTCGAGGCCGGCATTCCTGCTGATCGCGCGGTCATCCACTTTGCGCCCTACGTCTCGCTGGAACCTGAGATCGTGGTTGCCCGAGCCGGCGCGGTATTGAAATCACCCGAAGGTGTCGAGTTGTCGCTCAACGCCACAACGCTCGTGGCGACAGGTGAAGCCGGCGTGTCATGGCAGGACAAGGCCGCGCGACTGGGACCGGCGCTGCCCGGCGTTACGTCCGTTGATTTATCGGGGGTGTCATCGAGCGACGCGGCCCTTTATGCCGAAGTCGTTCGCCGTACTGTACCGCCGGAGTCTGTGCGGATACGCGTTGAGGACGGCGTAGCGATTTTGGAGGGCCGTGCCGAGCGTGACTGGGTCAGTCGAATTGAGACGGAGCTTGGGCAAGTCGACGGTCTGCGCGGCCACGATCTGAGCGATATGGTTGTGGTCAACAGCGTCGAGCTGACGCGCCTGCGAAGTGCCTTGTCTGATCGTATCGTGGCCTATTCCGTCGGCACGTCGGTTGCGCGCAGTGATCAGCTTCCTGAATTGGCCAGCGATATGCGCGCGTTGCTTGCGCTGGCGGCGGCGGCTGGTGATCCCGCAGGCTTCACGCTCACGGGGCTGACCGACGGCAGCGGTGCGCTGGTGGCGAATCGCCGTTTGCGAGCACAGCGCGCCGAAGATCTGATAGCCAGACTGCAAACGCTCGGCGTGCCGGCGACGGCCATGCGCGTGGGCACGCGAGAGGCGCTCGGTCCGGGCATGAGTCGGCGCGGTGTCCGCATTACCGTGCGTTCTGAGTCGGCGGCGCAATGAGCACCCGCAAAGTGTGTGTGATCGGGGACTTTGGCGTCGGCAAGACCAGCACCGTCGCCCGTGTTGTACATAATGTGTTCTCGGAAAAATATCTGACGACGGTCGGCGTCAAGATCGACACGTACGTGCACGCGCCGGCTGACGCACCGGCGCAGAAGCTGGTCATTTGGGATATTGCGGGCGCGGATCGTTTCGGTTCCGCGGAGATGAACTATCTGCGCGGCGCCCATGGTTATGTCGTCGTGATAGACGGCACGCGGCCCGACACGGTTGCCGCCGCTCAACAGCTTCTGGCCGATGCCGCCAGGCGATACGGCGAGGTGCCCTTCGTCACACTCGTTAACAAGAATGATTTGACCGCCGAGTGGCAGCTCAGTGACGATGAGCTCGACGCACTGAGCGGCTCCGGGCACGCGGTTTTCAAGACCAGCGCCCTGTCTGGCAGCGGCGTCGCGGACGCGCTGGCCCATCTTTGCGAACGCATGCGCTGACCAACGGATCGAGTCACCGGCAAGCCAAGGCCACCGTATGCGTTACGCCATCGTTTATTGTCTCCTCGTCATCGCGTTGCTCCGTGACCACCGAAGATGGGTCCGATGAATCTGCCTTCGGTTGTTAAGCGCTACCTCTTGCGGCGGATGTCGGAGCAACAGGCGCCCATCGTTGTAGAGGTCGGGCTGGACGCGTGTATCGTGTCGGTCACGGGCGATCAGGGCGGGCTGCCGGCGCATCAGGCTGGCGACAATGTGTTTGACGTCTGGCCGTTCCTGATCGGGCAGGACCTCGTGAGCATGTTTGCCTTACCGATGGTCAATTTGTCCGATGATCAGGTTTTTCACATTCATGGTGTGCCGGATGACGACCGGTCCTATCTGGTTTTTTTACCGGCTCACGATGAACGCGACTACCGGCTGGAGCTGCAACAAAAAGCCAACGAAGTGCGGCTTCTCAGCCACCGCCAGCAGCGTCTGGTCGAGCAATTGTCCGCGGCAAAGGCCGACCTTGAATCCCGTGAAAAGGACTTGCTCCGTGCCAATAACATCAAGGCCCGGTTCATCGCGGGTATGTCCCATGAGTTTCGGACACCGCTGGCGTCCATACTCGGCTATGCCGAACTGATTGAGCTGGCGTCCGAGTCCCTGCACGACGCCAGCGATGAAGTGGCGACGCACGTCCAGTCTATATCGCGGGCCGGGCGGCACCTCTTGTCGATGGTGGACAACATCCTCGATCAGGCGCGGCTTGAGGACGATCAGCTGGTGCTGCAGGAAAAGCCCGTGAGTTTGCGCGGACTGGTCGACGATATGTCGGCGATTGTCGCGCCGCTGGCGGCGGCGCGTTTCCTCGCCTACGCGTCGTTTGTGGACCCTGATGTGCCCGATGTCGTGATGATCGACGCCACCCGCCTGCGCCAGGTCTTGCTGAACCTGTTGGGCAACGCCATCAAATTCACCGAGCACGGTTCTGTCAGTCTGGAGGTCGGTTGCGCAGGCGACGAGCTCGTCCTCGCGGTCAGTGATACCGGTCTCGGCATCGCCCCTTCGGATCGAGCGCATATCTTTGACGCCTTCGCGCGCGGACAAGCGGATGAGCATGTGGGCGGCGTGGGTCTCGGGCTCAACATCACCAAGCGCCTGTGCGATTTGATGAACGGTCGAATCGAGCTGGCGTCTGCGGTGGGCGAGGGCAGTACCTTCACCGTCTCGTTGCCGCTTGCGGTGGCTGCGAAGCCGGAGTCGCCGCCCGCGACGCCGCGCGCTCGCCCGATCGGTGATGCCGATGTGCGGATCCTCGTGGCCGAGGACGATCCGGACATCATCGATCTCGTGCAGATTATCCTCGCGGGCGCGGGCTATCGTGTGGATGTCGCGATGAACGGTCAGGATGCGGTGGACATGTGCGGCCAGACAAAGCCGGATCTCGTACTTATGGATGTGAACATGCCGATACTGAACGGGCTGGAAGCGGCGACCGCCATGCGTCAGCGTGGTCTCACGGTGCCGATCATTGCGCTCAGTGCGTCGCTGGGTCTGGCCGATCGTGACGACGCCTTGCGAGCCGGTTACGATGCTTATCTGCTCAAACCCATCGCGCGAACCGATTTACTCGCGTCCATCGCGCGCCATCTCGAGGGCGTTCCGTCATGAATGACGTGGAGACACTCAGCGAGCCGATCGACGAAACGCGGCCGACCTATGCGAGCGACGTTCCGCAGCCGATCCGTGAGTTCCTCGACATGCCGACGCCGGGAGCGTGGCTGTTGTGGGCCGAGACACATCTGGAAGCGCTGTTGGTGGACCACGCCAATTGCGAGAAAAAAGCCGCGTCGTCGGCGATGGCGATGCTCTTTCGTTATCCGGAGGAGGACGCGCTCGTCTACCGAATGTCGCGACTCGCGCGCGAAGAGCTACGCCACTTTGAACAGGTCAGCGCCATTATGAAAGCGCGGGGGGTGGCGTGGCGGACCGTGCCGGCAAGCCGATACGCCGGGTGGCTGCGTCGGGACGCGGCGACCGAAGAGCCGCGCCGCCTGAGTGACCACCTCATCATCGGCGCGTTTATAGAGGCGCGCAGCTGTGAGCGCTTTGCCGCGCTGTTGCCCCAGCTGGACGATGAACTGGCCACGTTCTACGGCGGCCTGCTCGCGTCGGAAGCCCGCCACTTTGAACAGTATCTGGCGTTGGCAAAAGCGGCGGATGCCGGTGATTTCGACGAGCGCGTTGCCCGTGTGCGTGCGCTGGACGCGGCCGCGATCTCAACGCCGGACAGCGCGTTCAGCTTTCACAGTGGCCCCCCGCCGACAGGCGCAACCGCCTGAACCCATTTTCATCGTGCACCAGCACGTCGCCCTGCTCATACCAGTCGCCCAGAACATGGCGTACCAGTTTTTTCCCGGCGTTTTCGAGTGCGTGGGTATCCGGTCGATGCGTATGGCCGTGAATGAGTCGACGCACGTCGTGACGTGACATGGCGTCGAGAACGGCGTTGCGATTCACATCCATGATGTCTTCGGGTTTGATCGCCATGTCGGTCCGGCTCTGTTGGCGGGCAGAGGCCGCCAGCGCCTGACGCTGCGCCAGCGGAAGCGAACGGATTTGCGCCTGCCACTGCGGATCACGGACCTGTTTGCGCACAGCCATGTACTCATGGTCGTCGACGCAAAGTGAATCGCCGTGCATCAACAGCACGCGCTCGCCCCCGATTTCGAGCACGTGCTCTTCTTCCATCAGCGCGAATCCGGCCATGTCGGCCAGCGCCCCGCCAACCATAAAGTCGCGATTGCCGTGGCAGAAAAAACACGCCGTGCCGTCATCGGAAAGGGCTCGAATAGCGTCCACGGCAG
Source organism: Pseudomonadota bacterium (assembly GCA_039026595.1). GTDB lineage: Bacteria > Pseudomonadota > Gammaproteobacteria > Steroidobacterales > JBCCMA01 > JBCCMA01. The sequence goes on along the minus strand of JBCCMA010000100.1, from coordinate 4,653 downwards.
CGCGTTTGGACGGGTCCGGGTCATCGTCGCCGACCCAGCTTTCAAAAAGATCGCCCAGAACATACAGGGCGGACGCGCCCTGGACCGATTCGCTCAGAAACGTGACGAACGCGTCGCGGATATCCGGTCGCTCATCGCTGACGTGGATGTCCGAGACAAACCACGTTGTCACGGCGCTTTCGCCTCAACGAGCGCCGCAGACTCGATGATCACGGCGGTCTTTGGAACATCGCTTCTGAACATGCCGCGCGGGCCGGTTTCGATGAGCGCTATCTTGTCGAGTACGTCCATTCCGGACACCACCTCGCCGAACACCGTGTAACCCCATCGTCGCGGGCTTGGGTCGAGGCGCTGGTTATCCACGAGGTTTATAAAAAACTGAGCGGTTGCCGAATGCGGGTCGCCGGATCGGGCCATAGCGATGGTGCCGCGCGTATTGGACAGACCGTTTCCCGACTCATTGACCACCGGGTTTCGTGTGGGTTTTTCCGTCAAGTCGTTATCATACCCGCCGGCCTGGGCCATGAAGTCGCCGATCACGCGGTGAAAGATTGTGCCGTTGTAATGACCGCCCTCGACGTAGCGCAGGAAGTTCTTGACCGTCAACGGCGCGCGGCGACCGTTCAGCTGAACGCGGAACGTCCCTTGGGTCGTCTTGAATTCAACGGTGGGGAACGGGCCTGGACCGGCCGGTGCGGCGTTGATGGCGAGCAGCAGAAGTGTGACCGCGGCGACGGGTCTAAGGAACGCAAGGGCGCGTGGCATCATGGTGGTCTCCGGAGGGGGGTGCCCGGATAATACGCAACGGATCGCCACGGTCCAACGTGAGCACAGACGCATATGGTGCTTTGCGGCATGCGACCGTTGGGCTACCATCAAGGGCCGACCACGCCTGTCTTTGCCATGCCCCTCCAGTTTTACGACAGCCTGCAGCGCCGGAAGGTCGCGTTTGTTCCGCTCGATCCGCCGCGGGTCGGCATCTACGTGTGCGGCCTGACGGTTTACGATTTCTGCCACATCGGCCACGCCCGGATGTTGGTCGCCTTCGACGTGATTGTGCGCCACCTGCGTGCGAGCGGTTACGACGTGACGTTCGTTCGCAATATCACCGACATCGACGACAAGATCATCGCGCGCGCCGCCGAAAACGGAGAATCGATAGAAGCGCTGACCAGCCGCTTCATCAACGCGATGCATGAAGACTGCGCGCGTCTGGGCGTGCTGCCGCCGGACGTTGAACCCAAAGCCACCGGCGCCATCGACGGCATGGTATCGCTCATTCAGGAACTCGAGCGCCGCGGGCTGGCCTATGCGGGTGAGAACGGGGACGTGTATTACCGCGTCCGTCGATTTGACGCATACGGTGCCTTGTCGGGCAAAAACCCGGATGACCTGCGGGCGGGCACACGGGTTGAGGTCGATGAGCACAAGGAAGACTCGCTCGATTTTGTGCTTTGGAAAGCCGCCAAGCCCGGTGAGCCGGCGTGGCCGAGTCCTTGGGGGCACGGTCGACCGGGTTGGCATATCGAATGTTCGGCCATGTCCGAGGCGCATCTCGGGACGACGTTCGATATCCACGGCGGCGGGATGGATCTCAAATTCCCGCATCATGAGAACGAGATTGCGCAGTCCTGCGGTGCCCGCGGTGACGGTTTTGCCCGCCACTGGCTACACAATGGATTCGTCAATGTGGACGATGAAAAGATGTCCAAGTCGCTGGGCAACTTTTTCACAATCCGCGACGTGCTCAAGGTGTACCGACCGGAGGAGCTGCGGTTTTTCCTGATGGGCGCCCACTACCGCAAGCCGATTAACTATTCAGACGATGAGCTTGATCAGGCTCGTGCCGGTCTGCGACGCCTGTACATCGCGCTGTGCAATGCCGATCAGACGGCGCCGCCGTCGCAGCTTACCGCACTGGCTGATCTGACCAGTGACACAGCGCTGAGTTTTCGCGCGGCGATGGACGATGACTTCAACACGCCCGGGGCCATTGCCGTCCTCTTTGATCTGGCGCGCCAGATCAATCGCGCGGCCGATCAGGACAGGCGCGAGGATGCGGCTGAACTCGCGCTCGAATTGCGAAGTCTCGGGCATGGTCTGGGGCTGCTCGCCGGTGATGCCAATGCCTACCTCAAGAGTGCAGGGGGCGCAGACGCGACTGACGGTCTGACCGACGATGACGTTGATACGCTGGTGGCGGCTCGCAACGCTGCCCGCGCCCAACGCGATTTTACCGAGGCCGACCGGATCCGTGACGAGCTCGTTGCGGCACGCATCGAGCTGTGTGACGGCGCTGACGGGACCACCTGGCAACGCCGCTGAGTGCGGCGCCGGTGTGATTCGTTCGTTGACGGGCCAAAGACCCACACGTATCCTCCGTCGGCTGTTGCAAACGAGTGTGCAACACAGCCGGTTATCGGGGCATGGCGCAGTCTGGTAGCGCATCTGCTTTGGGAGCAGAGGGTCGGGGGTTCGAATCCCTCTGCCCCGACCATCGACCGCCTGATCGCACGGGCGCCTGTAGCTCAACTGGATAGAGCATCGGCCTTCTAAGCCGGCGGTTGCAGGTTCGAGTCCTGCCGGGCGCGCCATACGGACTTCCGGTACACTCGCGTGCACGTCAGTGGTGGGCGTAGCTCAGTTGGTAGAGCCCCGGATTGTGATTCCGGTCGTCGTGGGTTCGAGTCCCATCGTCCACCCCAATTTTTGACTGCTTGTGCACTCGCACGGCGTTAACACGGGTCGTTAGCTCAATTGGCAGAGCAGTGGACTCTTAATCCATTGGTTATAGGTTCGATTCCTATACGACCCACCAAACACAGCGGCCCGCTGGCGTCGTCGACGGCGGGCCGCTTCAGTTTTTGATACGGCGAAAGTGGCGGAATTGGTAGACGCGCTGGATTTAGGTTACAGTGGGGTAACCCGTGAGAGTTCGAGTCTCTCCTTTCGCACCAATTGGTAACCCGCGCGTGTCGCAAGGCCGCGCACAACACATGGCAGACAGTTATGCAGGTAACGGTGGAAGAGTCGGGCGGACTGGAGCGGAAGCTCCGTGTACAGGTACCGGCGGATCGGATCGAGGGTGAGATTGACGAGCGCCTCCGAAAGGTGGGCCGTACTGCCAAGATCAAGGGTTTCCGGCCTGGCAAAATTCCGCCGAAGGTCATCCGCCAGCACTACGGCGCGTCTGTGCGTCGGGAAGTGCTCGGTGAGCTGATGCAGTCCACGTTCCTGCAGGCCGTCAGTGAGCAGTCGCTCAACCCCGCCGGTGGTCCGCAGTACGCGCCGGAGACCATCGAAAGCGGCAAGGACTTTGCGTACACCGCCACGTTTGAGGTGTACCCGGAAATTGAACTTAAAAAAGTGGATGGTCTCGCGGTAACCCGTCAGGTTGTGGACCTCACGGCTACAGACATCGATGGCATGATCGAGAAGCTGCGTGGGCAACGCTCCACGTTCGTGGACGTTGAGCGGGCGAGTGCGAACGGCGATCGAGTCGTGATCGACTTTACCGGGCGGCTTGGTGACGAGCCGTTCGATGGCGGCAGCAGCACCGATTATCCGCTGGTGATCGGGGAGGGCACGCTGCTACCGGACCTCGAAAACGGTCTGGTCGGACTCAAAGGCGGCGACGAGAAAACCATCGAAGTGGCCTTTCCGGACGACTATCACGCGGAGCAGCTCGCCGGACAGACGGCCCAGTTTGACGTCACCGTGAAATCGGTCGGCGAGGCCGCTTTGCCGGACGTGGACGACGAGTTCATTGCCCAGTTCGGTATAGAGGAGGGTGGTGTAGAGGCGTTCCGCGATGCGGTTCGGGCCAACATGGAGCGCGAAGCGGCCGAGAAGATCAATGGGGACGTGCGCCAACAAATCTTCGATGCGCTGATTGAACATAACCCGGTCGACTTGCCACGTGTGCTGGTCGATCGCGAGGTTGAGACTCTGCGCAGCGACAGCGTCCGGCATTTGGGCGACGTTAGCGAGGATCAGCTGCCGCCGCGGGAGCCGTTTGTGCCTGAAGCGGAAAAACGGGTTGCTTTGGGGTTGCTGATTGGTGAAGTCGTCTCCAGTAAGGATATCAAGCCGGAGTCAGAGCAGGTCGATGCGCGCATTGACGCGATTGCCGCCGGTCAGCCGGACCCGGGCGCGGCGGCGGCGCAGATCCGGGCGGACAGCGAAATGGTGCACCGCGTCGAAATGATGGTGTTGGAAGAAAACGCGGTAAAAGCGCTGCTTGATGGGGCGGACGTGTCAAACCAAAACGTGGGTTTCGCCGAACTGATGAATGTGGAATAGGTGATTTAGAGACATCATGGATACAAAAGCGCTGAATTTGGTGCCGATGGTCGTCGAACAGACGGCCCGCGGTGAACGCTCCTACGACATCTATTCCCGCCTTCTGAAGGAGCGGGTGGTCTTTATTGTGGGCCCCGTCGAGGATCACATGGCCAACCTGGTAGTCGCACAACTGCTCTTCCTCGAGTCGGAGAACCCGGAAAAAGACATCCACATCTACATCAACTCGCCGGGTGGGGTTGTGACCGCGGGCATGGCGATTTACGACACCATGCAGTTCATCAAGTGCGATGTCAGCACCATCTGCATTGGTCAGGCGGCCAGTATGGGAGCCGTGCTGCTGGCCGGCGG
>JBCCMA010000099.1:0-13548 GCA_039026595.1 Pseudomonadota bacterium | reverse complement strand
GCGCATCTGGTCGGACAAGGGCACTACCGCCGTGTAGGCGGGTACATGCGCCAGGGCATGTATGTGGCGGTTGGGCTTGCCATTCTGATGATGGTCGCGATCTATGCGATGGCCGCCTACGGTCTGTCCGCTTTGGGCGTCAGCCAGGCCATGCTGCCGAAGACTCAGGGCTACCTGTATACGATCGCGTGGGGACTGCCGCTGATGTATCCCTACCTGTGCCTGCGATTTACCAGCGAAGGCGTCGGACACACGGCGCCGATCATGTTGATCGCGCTTGCTGCTGTCGTCGTCAATTTTGTGGGCAATTACACATTGATGTTTGGCAATTTCGGCGCACCGCGATTGGGCGCGGTTGGGTGCGGCATCGCGTCGGCGATTGCATTGTCGTTCAATTTTTTCGCCATGCTGGCTTACATCCACCTGAAACCATCGATCTATGGCCCGCTGCGCCTGTTCCAACGGTTTGACTGGCCGAATCGAGCGCGGCTTCGTGAGTTGCTTGGGTTGGGTCTTCCGATCGGCGGCAGTGTGTTGGCCGAAGTCACCCTTTTTTCCGCGGCCGGTGTGATCATGGGGATCCTGGGGACGCTCGAGGCGGCGGCCCACGGCGTCGCCATGAACTACGCGGCGACCATGTTCATGATACCGATGGCCATTCACTCTGCGATCACGGTGCGTGTGGGCAATGCGCTCGGGCGCGGGGAGCATCACCGTGCGCGGGGCATAGGCTGGCTCGGCATCGGGTTGTGCGGCGGGTTTATGACGCTGTCGGCGCTCGTGCTGTTTGTGCTGCGCGAGCCAATTGTCAGTCTGTACAGCGACGATATGGATGTGCGTGCGCTGGCGGTGAGCCTGCTGTTCATGGCGATGATTTTTCAGATCTCGGACGGCCTTCAGGTCGGCGCGGCGGGTGCGCTCCGGGGCTACAAGGACACGCGCGTCCCCATGTTCATCAACATACTGGCGTACTGGGGTGTCGGGTTTCCCATCGCCGTCTGGGCCGGGCTATACGGTGGTTACGGCCCGCGCGGTGTGTGGGTGGGGCTCGCGGTCGGTCTGACCGTGGCCGCCGCCCTGCTGTGCCTGCGGCTGCGTCGCACGTCACAGATGACGTGAATTTGGCCCCTGCATCGGGCACACTCGACCTAAGGCGCTGGGGAGCCCGTTCGCGATGAAAAACAACGTATTCAAAACCCGCCGGTCAGTCTTATGGCTTGTCGCTCTCACGACGCTGTTCCTGAACGGCTGCAGCACGCTCCTGGCGAGCGTGGAGGCGCCCAAGCTCTCGTTGACGAATGTACAGATGCTGTCGTCGTCACTTCTGGAGCAGCGTTATCGGCTAACGCTGCGCGTGGCGAACCCGAACCCGGTAACATTGCCGATCAGTGGCATGAGCTACTCGGTAAAATTTGCGGGCGTAGATTTCGCGTCAGGGGTGACACCCAATGCGTTTCGAATCCCGGCGCGCGGTGAGCATCTTGTGGATATAGACGTGTCGACCAATCTGCTTCGCACGGCCCAACAGTTGATGAGCGTGATGCGCGGTAACCCGGACAGCTTGTCCTACGAGCTTACGGGCAGCGTAGATGTCGATCTGCCGCTCGTGGGTTCGGTCCCGTTCTCGCAATCCGGCGAGGTGGCGCTGCGCTCCCCCTGACCTCGCATTTGGTCTTTGTTTCTCACACCGCCTCTGGCAGTCTCTGCGCCCCCTTGATCCTTTTGGAGAGCGCAGCATGGACACACAAGAAATCATACAACGCGGGCAGGAGCTGGCGATTCAGTTCGCGCCCAAAATCGTTGCCGCGATCGTCATTTTCATTGTCGGTCGGATTGTGGCTAAACTGCTATCGAAGGCAGCTCGCGGTGCGGTGAGCAAGGTGGGTGGCGACGCCATCCTCGTCAATTTCCTTGGGAATCTGGTTTACATGGCGGTGCTCGCCATGGTGATCGTCGCGTCGCTTGGTCAGCTTGGGGTGAAGACCACGTCGTTCATCGCGATGCTTGGGGCGGCCGGTCTCGCTATCGGCCTGGCACTGCAGGGATCGTTGTCCAACTTTGCGGCGGGTGTGCTGATCGTTGTGCTGCGTCCGTACCGTGTCGGTGACTTTATCGAGGCGGCCGGCGTGTCGGGCACCGTCTTTGAGGTGCAGATTTTCAATACCATTCTGACCACGCCGGACAACAAGCGCGTGATCATTCCAAATGGACAGATCGGCTCATCGATCATCACCAATTTTTCAGCTAATGAAAATCGGCGCCTTGATTTGATTTTTGGCGCGAGTTACGAGGACAACGTCGGTGATGTGAAGGCGATATTGACCGATATCGTTGACTCGCACGAGAAAATTCTGGAAGAACCCGCGCCGCGAATCGTTGTAGCCGAGTTGGCCGACAGCAGCGTGAACTACGGCGTGTATGTGTGGGTACACCGCTCGGATCTTTTGGCCACGAAGTTCGATATCACCGAACAGGTCAAGCGTCGCTTTGACGAGGCGGGCATCACCATTCCGTTCCCGCAGATCGATTCGCATGTGCATACGGTGAACGAAAAAGTGGCGTAATCGAGTTGTTTGTTAACCCTCAGATTCGATGCGTACGGCGTCGGCCATCGCACGCAAGGAGCTGAAGGTAAACACGGTGTCCGGGTGCGTGTGGCTGCCGCCCTTTTCAACACTCCCGGCGGCACGCGCACCCGCTCGGTTTATCCACGCATTCGCGAGCCCCATGGCATTGGCGGGCGCGTGGTCGTGGTACAGACTTTGCGCCGTGTGCAGCACTTCGTGACGCGCAATACCAAAGTCGCGCTCGAGATGGTGCAACAGGTAGCTGAAGTTAGCCGGCGATGGTTTGTAGCTGCCGATGTCTTCTGCGGTATACACCGCGTCAAAGTCGACGCCGAGCTTCTGCGAAGAAAGCGCGAATCCTTCGCGGTGCACGTTGCTCAGGATCACGAGCCGGAAGTGCGTTTTCAGAAAGCGTAACGCGACCGCGCTGTCGGCAAAGGCGGGCCATCCGCCGACCGAGGCGCCGAACGTGCTATCGAGATCGGGATTTGGCTTACCACCAAAATGCTCGGTGATGGCCGCGTGCGTCCGCTCGAGAATCACAGGATAGGCGTCCCGTGGATGATCGCTTTCGGCCTGTTTTTCGAACCGGGCATACGCATCGAGTGCGGCGTCGCGGGTCACGCTGTGCAGAGCGTTCTCGGCGAGCATAGGCTGCAGGGCATCCCATATGCCCGTTTCCCAGTCGATCAGCGTGCCGTAGCAGTCGAACGTGAGTACCTTGAAACCCAGAAGGGCAGGGGTCATGCGTGATTCTCTCTGGCAGGTAGCGTGATTTTGAACACAACGCCCTTGCCGTCGGCGCGGTTTTCGCCACGGATATCTCCGCCGTGAAACTGTGTGATCAGGCGGGCGATAAATAATCCGAGCCCAAGATGGCTTTGCTCGGTATGGCCCCGGCGCACCGAAACCATGGAGTCAAACAGACCGCCCTGCATCGCTGGCGGCAGCAGAGGGCCATCGTTGGCAACGCTGACGTGGTAGTGCTCGGCCTGCCGGCTCAGTGAGATGCGAATCTCCCCGTCGGCGGGCGTGAAGTCCACGGCATTTTCAATCAGTTTGTCGAGCATCTGCACCAGCAGTTCGGGCACGCCCATGAACGGGTGCGGACCGGGCGGGCCGGCGAAAACGATGTTGCGCGCCGGGTAAGTGTCCCGATAGCCGGACGTGGCGCCGTCGAGCACGGCACGCAGGTCGAATCGTTCGCGCTCGGCCGAATCGATGCTCTCCTCAACGCGTGTGGCTTCACTCATTGCGGTGAGAATGCGGGTCAGGCGCTGCGTGCCGTCCCGTGCGCGTTCCGCATACACCTGGGCTTCGTCGGACATCGATTCGTTCGCGAGGTTGTCGAGCGAAGAGCGCACCACTGCAAGCGGGGTACGCAACTCGTGTGAAAGCTTGCCGGCCAGCGAGCGCAGATAGTCGGTGTATTCGCGCAGTTGCTCGAGCAGGTCCGCGAAGCTCCGCGACAAATCGCCGATTTCGTCGCGCGCGTCCACGCCGGGAATACTCGCTCGAATCTGCCCGTCGCTTTTCAAGGCGCCCTCAGCCGCATTGCGAAGACGTCGAATGCGGAAGGACAACCACGTGGCGAACCCCAGAAGGCCAAACGCAGCGGTCGCGGTGGCCATCACGGTCAAGTTGACCAGACGCGTCAGCGCCGAACGGGTCAGCGTCAAAATGGCCGCACTTTGTTGTTCGAGCGTTACGGTCCCGACAATGCGGTCGTCGAGCACAATCGGGGCGCTGGCGGCCACCACTGCGCCCGGCCGGTCGGGCGCGCGATACCAGACGGTGCCCTGTCGCCCCGAGCGCGCATCGGTGATGTCTGGTCCAAACACACGGCCGGCGGTGTCTACGCGCCGCCGCTCGGTGAGTTTGGGATCCAGTATCCAGCGGTAGATGCGCGTGAGCAGTGAATCCCGAGCGCCGTCGCCGTCCCTGCCATCGAGTGAGCCACTACTGGCAAGAACCCAACCGAATCGATCGGCGATTTGCCAGCGTTCGCCCGGGTCGACAAAGTCCTCGACCAGTTCACCGAGCGCCGGGCGTTCCTCGCGCAAAAGTCCGACGCTGTCGCCGTCTATCGGCATGGTGCCGGCGTGCAGCGGCGGGTCCATCGGTACGCCATCTCCGTCGATCACCACAAACCCGAATGACTCGTCTACCAGACGGCGTTGCACGCGAAGCTCGATCTGGTAGCCGTTGGCGTTGGGCTGCCACTCCCCCAGAAGATCCCCACGGTCACCGCCGACAGGGCCAGGCGCGGCCGTTTGTACGAGACGGGTCTCTATCCGACCGTCCGGCCTCGTCCAGCGCACAAGCAGGCGATCGTGCACCGGCCCGCGGCCCGGGTCCCACCACGTCACGTAGTCGTCAAAGACCTCGATGAACAGATAGAGGTAGACGCTGTCATGGCCCAAAAGACTGCGAACGTGCAGGCTGTCGGACTTGCCGAGGTTGGTCTCGTGATCAAGGGCCAAACCGCGCGCCTGGCCCCAGTCGTCCACGTACCCGTCCATCGCCAGCGCCGAATCGAGCCTGTGGGCAAACATGGTGTCGCCCTCAATGGGCTCTTCACGTTCAGGCCAGCGGTCCGCCACCACCCGCGCGACGGCCAGCGCGCCGTCCGCCAGTGCCGTCTCGTGGTCGACGCGCAATGCGGACTCCATTTCGCGGATGTACTGATAGCCCGCGACCGGCAACGCCAGCGTCAGCAGACTGACAACCAGAAGTTGCTTGCGCAGGCTGAAGGACACCGCGGATCAGGTCGCGTCGCCGCGCCAGCGGTAGCCCATGCCGTAGACCGTTTCGATGGCGTCGAAGTCCGGATCGCTCGCTGTGAATTTTTTGCGCAGGCGCTTTACGTGCGAAGTGATGGTGTTGTCGTCGAGTACCACGTTGGCGGCGTCCATGAGTTGCTGGCGATTTTTGACATGCCCCGGATAGCGGGCCAGTGCATGCACCAGCCAGAACTCGGTGACCGTTAGCGGGATGGTCTCGCCTTTGAACTGCGCTACCATGCGGTCGAGATCGAGCTTCAGATCACCGCGGTCGACCGTCTGTGCATCGCTTTCGGAGGACGCGTGGTAGGCGTCTGAGCGGCGGAACAGCGCGACGACCCGCGCCACCAGATGGGTCAACGAAATGTCTTTCGTCAGGTAGTCGTCCGCGCCGAGGCGCAGACCCGAGATGGCGTCCAGCTCACTATCGCGCGCGGTCAGGAAGATGATCGGCAGCCGTTCGTCTCGTGAGCGAAGCGCCCGGCAAAGCTCAAAGCCGCCTTCAACTTCATCACCCAGATTGATGTCGATGACCACCAGGTCCGGCAGACGCTGCTCGAACGCCGCCATGGCCTCACGCCGCGAGGCGTAGCCCTTGACGCGATAGCCCTGCCGGGCGAACGCATCCACATAGTTGGCCCGAATAGCGGCTTCATCCTCGACGATGGCGATGGTCTTGTTCATGCGTTCTCCAGCTCTAACCCCCGGAATTATCGCACCTTTTGTGGGCTTCGGGCGCACCTGCCCGAATTCGCCACATTTGATGCCCGACTTGGCCACCTTGGCGGGGCATTCTGAAGATGAGCAGAGCTCATACACTCTCCCCCTCCAGCGGCGCCCCGGTTCAAGGCGCCGTTTTTTTTGCGCGGCCTTCTCTGGCCCGGACCGTCAATATGGCTGCCAACGCAGCCCGTGTTCAGAGGGGATGGCGGTCGATGGTTTGCAGCGCCTCAAAGCTGGCTACCGCCAGGTCCGCCAGATCAGGACGGTCGCTGCCGCGGGCTTTTGCATAAAGTTCGACGATGACCGCCCGTAAGTTGTGACGGCGCGCCAGACGTCGGGATAGCCCGCCGTCGGTACGGTCCTGTGCGAGCGTTTGATCGACAGTGGCGTCCAGCCAATCCGCCCATCCGGTCCTCTCCATATCGGCTCGGATTGCCATGTACAGGATCGGGCGTGCGAGACGGGTTGGTTCGCCGTGAACATAAGGTGTTGAGGGCGCGAAGTGCTTTGCGAGCGCGCCCCGTAGTGTGACCAACCGCTCCGCGTCGGTGCGTTCGTTCAGCACAATCTGAAGCGCGAGATCACTGGCGTGGGCAATCGCATGACGCCAGCCAACGTCATCGCTGTATCCACGATAGTCCGTGATGCCCGCCAGCGTATCGGCGGCGATTGTGATGAGTCTTTCGAACTGCTTGTCCGAAAAACGCGGCTTGATCCGGTCAACGCGTACGACCTCCGCCAGGCAAAGCGTGGCAAACGAATGCGCGACGCCTTCGGGATCGGGTCCCGATAATCGCGCCTCGAACGCATCGATCAGGGCAAGCAACGTATCGGTTGTGACGGCATCACGGCGAAGCAGCGCACTGAGTCCGGTAAAGCCGATGTCGTCGCGCAGAAACGGATCGGGTTCGCCAACAAGCGTGGCAAGCCATTGCGCGGTTTGATCGGGTGAGGGCGTCGGGAAACCGTCGGCGGACCATTGGGTTAGGTCTTCGACGGACGCGTGCTCGGCCATTTTCACTGGATCGAAATCAGCGTACGACGGCCACGGTGCCAGTAAGAGAGACAGCGTCGGCAGCGCAAGCCGAAGGCAGTGTCGTGAGTCGGATCGAAGACGGCGATGGATTGGCATGAGAATACCCTTTGGCGGTGGGCTGAAGCTCAGTAATCCGGGCAGGCTGCGTTATGGCAGCTTACAGCGTTCGCGTACGCCGCCAAAGCACGTGCTGACCTGTCGCGCGCGCCAGCATGAAGATATTCAGCGCCAGCCACAGCCCGTGGTTCTGCAAAGGTGAAAGCAGGCCGAACGCCAGCGGCACGAAGCACAGGAATGTCGCGATCAGCATCGTATTGCGCATTTGCCGCGCCATGGTGGCGCCCACAAACACGCCGTCGTAGAAGAAACACCACGTCGAGGTCAGGGGGAGCAGCACCAGCCACGGCAGGTAGACCACAGCGGTACGGCGTACTTCAGGCAGATCAGTCATCCGTTCGATCAGCCAGACGCCGCCGACCGCGTAGATCAGCGCGATGACCACCCCAATGCCGGCCGACCAAGCCAGTGTGCGCCGCCAGGCGCGATCCAGTCCGCGCTTGTCCTTGGCACCCACTGCATGACCAATGAGCGCCTCGGCCGCGTTCGCAAATCCGTCCAGCGCGTAGGAGGTGAGGTTCTGGAAGGTCAGCAGTACGGCGTTGGCGGCAAGAATCAGACTGCCCTGTCGTGCACCGAGCGCCGTGAATAGGGCAAAGCTGAACATCAGGGACAGCGACCGAACCAACAGATGCTGGTTGACCGACACCAGTCGCCGCAGACGATCCGCTTGCAGCAGATCGCGCCACGACGCGGTGCTCGGCCAGGCCGCAAGCGATCGATGGGCGAGCCACAGGGCGAACACGAGGCCCGAGTATTCGGCACACAGGCTCGCCAGCGCCACGCCGCGTACGTCCATCTCGAAACCGAGAACGAACAGAAGGTCCAGACCGATGTTGGTGACGTTCACCACCAGCATCACAGCCAACGGCGCGCGTGCTTTTTGCAGACCAATGAACCAGCCCATCAACGCAAAATTCAACAACGCGGCCGGGGCGGCCCAGATGCGAATGGAAAAATACGCCGCTGTGGACGCGGCAACCGCGGCGTCGGGTTTAATCAGCGCGAGACCCAGATCGAGAATCCACGCTTGCAGCGCGAGCATCAGTGCGGCGATGCAAAGCGCGATGACGGCGGACTGGAGCAACACGCCGCGCACGCCGTCGGTATCGCTGTGGCCGGCCGCCTGCGCGGCCACGCCGGTGGTGCCCATGCGCAGGAAGTTAAAGCTGTAAAACACAAACGAAAAAAGCGTGGCGCCAACAGCGACGGCGGCGAGATAGTGCGGCGAATCGAGGTGACCGACCACGGCGGTGTCGACGATGCCGAGCAGCGGCACGGTGATGTTGCTGGCGATCATCGGCCCCGCAATCGCGAGGATACGGCGATGCGTGTAACGGTCTGGCCGGTCCGTCATGGCGTGACGGCGGCAGGCACTACAGGAGGTCTTGCGCCGCGTTGAAGATGTCGTCTTCGCTCAACAGCACCACATTGGCGGCCGCGCCGAGCGGGATGTAGCTGTCGGCGCCGGCCACGCGCTTGATCCGAACCTCCGAGCCCAGCTGCTCGGCAAGAATGGCTCCGATCTGCTCGCCTACGCCGCCGGTGCGACGACCCTCGTCGACGATCAGCACCCGCCCGGTGGCCATTGCGTGCTCGGCAATCGCCGCGGCATTCAGCGGCTTCAGCCAGCGCAGGTCCAGCACGCGGACCTCGTGGCCGAACAGATCCTTGAGTCGCTTGGCGGCGCGCAGTGAGAACGGAACGCCGTTGCCATACGTGACGATGGTGAGGTCGCCCGCGTCCGGGAAATACACTCGGGGCTCTCCGAGCGGGATCGCCTGATCCGGTGCCGGGTAGTCAAACAGCCATCCGCCGTCCTTTTCCTCGTACAAGTCCTTGGCCATGTACAGCGCAATGGGTTCGAGAAATGCGACCACACGGCCGTCGATGCGGGCCAACGCCGCACAGGTTCGCAGCATCATGGCGGCATCGTCGCCGCGCGACGGGCACGCCATGATCAGACCCGGGATGTCGCGCAGGGCGGCAAACGAATTGTCATTGTGGAAGTGACCCCCGAAGCCTTTTTGATAGGCCAGCGATGCAATGCGCACGACCATCGGGTTCGAGTAGTGATTGTTCGAGAAGAACTGCAGTGAGCAGGCTTCGCCGCGCAACTGGTCGGCGGCGTTGTGGACGTAGGCGAGGTACTGGATCTCGGGAAACGGCAGGAGGCCCATGTAAGCGGCGCCCTGGGCCATCCCGAAGATGGTCGTTTCATCCAGCAGCGTGTTGTACACGCGCCGTCCCTTGAACTGCCGGGCGAGATTCTTGGTCACGGTGTAGACACCGCCCTTTTGGGCGACATCCTCACCGAACAAGGTCATCTCGTCGTACTTGATCATCAGGTCGTGCAGCGCGCGGTTGATGTTGATGGCCAGATGACGCGGCGGTGTGTTTTCCGGCAGCGCGGCCTCGCTTCCGAACACGCGGATGCGTTCGCTCTGTTCGGGTGGGCGGGTGGCTTCGGCATTGACGCGATCGCGCGAATAGGGCGCCTGCGGCGCGACGATCTGCTGGCGCATCGTCAGCTTGGGGTGGGTGGCCGCGCGTATTGCCGCGCTGGTCACGCGTTCACGGGCACCTTCGTACAGATCGAGCAGCCCCTGGCGGTCCAGCAGGCCGGCGTCGAGCAGTGTTTCGGCGGCGAGCAGTATCGGGTCGCGCGCTTCGTTGCGTTCCACGTCGGACAGGGGCATGTAGTCGGTCTCGACGTCTGTCCCTGCGTGGCCCAGCAAACGGCACAGTTTGAGATGCAGGAACACGGGGCGCCGAGTGTTGCGGCAGTAATCAAGCGCCTCCTGGCTGCGTGTCAGGCTGTCAACGATATCCAGACCGTCGGCGGCGATGTAGTGCAATCCGGGTCGATTGGAGAAGGCCGACTCGATCCAGCCGCCCGGCGTGCGCACGGATATGCCGATGCCGTTGTCCTCGCACACGAAAATCAGCGGGACATGAAGATTCTGATGCACGGTCCACTGAGCGGCGTTGAACGCGCCCTGCGCGGCAGAGTGGTTCGCGCTGGCGTCGCCAAAACTGCACAGGACCACACTGTCGGCCGGGATGGGCGGTGTTTTTCCGCGCCGGTTGACCTGCGCGAGCGCAATGGCCGTGCCGACCGCCTTGGGCAGATGGCTGGCGATGGTTGATGTTTGCGGCAGCACCCAGTCGTCGCTGCCCCAGACCTTGTGACGCCCGCCGCTGACAGGGTCATCGCTGGACGCCGCAAGCGAGAGCGCCGTGGCCATCACCGGATCGACGGTGGGGTTCTTCAGACCCCGCGCCATCATGAAACCGCCGGAGCGGTAGTGTAGAAACGCGGGGTCGGTCAGGCGCGAGAGGTGACCAAGCGCCGCATTGTTCTCGTGTCCGGCGCTGCCGATGGTGTAGAAGCCCTCGTTGCGGGCGCGCATGTTGCGCGCCTCCAGATCGAGGTGGCGGGACAGAAGCTGTGCTTCGAAGACCCGCAGCAATGTACCGGGGTCTCCGACCGATTCACCAGACGGCTCGTCGTCCCACTCGTTAACGAAGTCCAGAAAATTCTGGTCGACGATCTGTGCGCGGTTGATGTTCCGCGCGCCGCCCACGCGGTCTGCTGTTGTCGCCATGGGGCCGAAGCCGGTGTCCTGTCTGGAAGTCGAAGTATCCTAGAACGCGCTGACGCCCGTCAGTTCCTTGCCCACCACCAGCTCGTGCACGGTTTCCGTGCCTTCGTAGGTGACCACACTTTCGAGATTAAGCATGTGGCGGATGGGGCAGTACTCGGCGCTGATGCCGGCGCCGCCCAGAATATCGCGCGCGTCGCGGGCGATATCGAGCGCCATGCGCACGTTGTTCCATTTGGCGAGCGACACCTGGGTCGGTGTCATCTCGCCTCGATCTTTCTTGCGTCCAAGCTGCAACGACAGCAACTGTGCCGTGGTAATCCGTCGCGACATGTCCGCCAGCCGGCGCTGTACGGTCTGCGTATGGCTGACCGGACGACCGAACAGTTCGCGGTCGTTACTGTAGTCAATGGCTTCGCGCAGGCAGGCCTGTGCGGCGCCGATTACGCCCCAGGTGATGCCAAACCGGGCCTGCGTCAGACAGGACAGCGGGCCTTTGATGCCAACAACCCCGGGCAGCACGTTTTCTTCCGGCACGCGTACGTTGTCGAAGAACAGCGATGATGTGACCGATGCACGCAGTGAGAACTTGTGTTCGATCTCCGGCGCATCGAACCCGTCCATGCCTTTCTCAACGAGAAAGCCGCGAATACCGTCGTCGGTTTTGGCCCATACGACCGCCACGTCGGCGAGTGTGCCGTTGGTGATCCACATCTTGGCACCGTTGATCACCCACTCGTTGCCCTCGCGGTGGGCGCGGGTTTTCATGTTGACCGGATCCGAGCCGCCGTGCGGTTCGGTCAGACCGAAGCAGCCGATCGCTTCAGCCTTGGCGAGCTTCGGCAGCCACTTCTGGCGCTGGGCCTCGGAACCATAGGTATAGATGGGGTACATCACCAAAGACGACTGCACGGACACGAAGCTGCGCAGTCCGCTGTCGCCGCGCTCGAGTTCCTGACAAATCAGGCCGTAGCTGACGCCGTTCATACCGGCGCAGTCGTAGCCTTCAATGGAGCTGCCCAAAAGGCCCATCTCGGCGATGGGCGCAATCAACTCGTGGGGGAAGCGGTGCTCCTCGAACGCGCTGCCGATGATCGGCAGCACTTTCTCATCGACAAAGCGCCCGACGGTGTCTTTGACCATGACTTCGTCGTCGCTCAGTTCGCCACGGACATCGTAGAGGTCCATGGGGTCGAGTTGTTTACGGGCGGCGCGCAGGGCGGAGAGCTGCTCGGCAGGTTGCGACATGGCTGGAAACCTCGGGAATGCGGCGGATTTAATTGTGCTGATGATAGCCGGTTTGGTCCGAATGCACAGTGTTTGTGCAGGGTTTTGCTGCAAAAAATCCTGGCGGCATCCACGTCCTCCCTACGGTGGATTATGTCGATCTCGAGCGGGTTGGTTCTTGTCGCCTGGCGCGTGTTTTGACGGGCGTGGTGTCGTCGCTCGTGCGTACAGGGGCAGGATTCTGTATGGCGGGCGTGGATCGTAGTCGGGTCGCCCTCGACGCCCTGGGACATTGGCCGCTTTCTCCGTCCGTGGCACGCTCGGGGCGCGCCACACTTCGGAAAAAAGCCTACCCCTCGTGACCTCGATCATGCAGCACTCAGGTGAATGCGCTGTGATTTCGCTGGCCAATGCGCACCCCGACTTGGTCAAGCTACAGAGCGCAGCTTGGCCCTGGCGGATCGAAAAAACCTGCCCGCATTAACCCCAGATCCTGAAAATTGACCGCCCCATCGTTATTAAAGTCGGCCCCAGGTGCCCAGTTGCCGTCGGTCGGCACGCTGAAAAAGACGTCTCGAAGCAGACCGAGATCCTCGAAATTCACGGCCCCGTCATTGTTGATGTCCTGATCACAAGCGTTGCCAAAGCCGTCGCCATCCGCATCGAACTGATCCGGATTTACCGCGAGGAGGCAATTATCAACGTCGTCATTGACCGCGTCACCGTCGCTATCGAGACCTGCCGTACATGGCGTCACCGTGACTGTTGCGCTGGTGATGCCCGCGCTGGAGTTGAACGCTCCATAGTTAATCCGCAAAAAATTGCCGAGTTCTGGTGAACTCCCAAAGGTAACAACAGGGCTGCATTGGCCACCGCCCACCGCGGTGCATTCGACCGTCGCGCCGGCGATCCCCTCGTCCAGTTGGGTAATCTCAAAGCCGTTGAAGTCCCGTGTGAAGAACCCGGCTCCGCCGGCCCAGAGGATCGAAACGGTATTGCCCGCAGGGTCGAGATCGACGTTGTTCAGAAAATTGTTATTAAAGTTGACTGTGCAAACGCCGGTGCCCGTGCCGGTGCCCGAGCAGATGAGTTCTGCATCGTCTCCGATCACAAGATCATCGGTGGACTCAAATACAGTTTCGGTGTTCGGAAACAAGTATCGAATATCGATGATGTCACCGTCGAGGAATGCGTGAACGGGTGTCGATGCGAGTGTCGTGAACAGCAATCCGATCGCAGTAGCGCGCTTTTTCATTTTGCCTTCCCTTTTCCAAGTGGCGAGCGTTGTTTGGTTTTCGCTCTTGTTCTTGTGTAGGCGGCTTGCGAGCGGAAAAAGGGTCACGGCTTCGGGTCGGGCGCCGAGGGCGAAGGGTTTCGGGCTCTTCCCCCCACGACGCTGACGCTCGAAGCCGGGGCGACCGATGCGTTATTCGTTCGGTTTGCACCAGGCGCCGAGGGCGCCGCGGCGGGAACGTTGTCCCTTCAGCCCT
>JBCCMA010000098.1:0-13560 GCA_039026595.1 Pseudomonadota bacterium | reverse complement strand
CGGCTCCACGCCCGTCGCACGCGAAACCGAACATCTGTTTTTCAAGCTCACGCACTTTGAATCGGTACTGCGTGACTGGATGGATGACGGTCGCATCGATCCTGCCGTTAGCAACAAGCTGGCCGAGTGGTTCGCCGACGGGCTGAAGGACTGGAACATTACGCGGGACGAACCGTACTTCGGATTCGAAGTCCCGGATGCGCCGGGCAAGTATTTCTACGTCTGGCTAGACGCGCCGATCGGCTATCTGGCCAGTTTCAAGTATCTTGCCGATCATGATGCCACGCTCTCCTTCGGTGAGTATTGGGACGCCGACAGTGACACCGAGGCCTATCATTTCATCGGCAAGGACATCATCTATTTTCACTGTTTGTTCTGGCCCGCCGTCCTTCACGGCGCCGGTTTGCGTACACCCACGGCCGTGCATACGCACGGCTTTCTGACCTACAACAAAACCAAGATGTCCAAAAGCCGCGGCACGCTGATTGGCGCCCGGACTTATCTGGACCATCTAAAACCCGAGTACCTGCGCTACTACTACTTCGCGAAATTGGGCCCCGGGATCGACAATTTTGACTTCAATCCGGACGACTTTGTCGCCCGCGTGAATTCCGACTTGATCGGTAAGTTTGTCAACATTGCCAGTCGATGCGCCGGCTTCATCAACAAAAAGCATGACGGCGTGCTGGCGTCGGAATTGCATGATGAATCGCTTTATCGACAGGCGGTCGACGCGGGCGACACGATTGCAGAGCACTACGAAGCACGACGCTTCTCGCAAGCGGCCCGCGACATCATGGCCATGGCCGACTTGGCCAATCGCTATATTGATGAGCACAAGCCGTGGATTCTGGCCAAAGACCCGGCCAACGCCGATCTCGTGCAGGCCGTTTGTACACAGGGTCTCAATCTGTTTCGGGTCCTTCTCGTTTACCTGCAACCCGTGCTTCCGGAGTTGGTGGCACGCGCAGCCGCCTTTCTCAACGCGCCGTGCGATCATTGGGACGCACGTCAGTCGCCTTTACTCGACCACCGCATCGCGGCCTTCAAGCCGCTGCTCCAGCGTATTGACACCGCCACGCTGGACAAAATTGTCGAGATTGAACGTGCGGCGTTCGAAAAACAGAAGGCTGGCGATAACAAGGCCACCCGCGATGGTTTATCGCTGGCGCCCACCATCGACTTCGAAGCATTCAGCAAGATTGATCTGCGAGTGGTTCGCATCGAAAAGGCCGAAGCAGTCGAAGGGGCGGATAAGCTTTTGCGGCTAACGCTCGATCTTGGCGGCGAGACCAGGCAGGTTTTCGCAGGAATCAAGTCCGCCTATAACCCGGCCGAGCTGGTCGGTCGCCTCACCGTAATGGTCGCCAACCTTGCGCCGCGCAAAATGAGGTTTGGTGTGTCGGAGGGAATGGTGCTCGCCGCCGGGCCCGGCGGCAGTGACCTGTACATCCTGTCACCCGATTCCGGCGCGACACCCGGTATGCGCGTCAAGTAAGCCCCGCGATGCTTGATTTTCTGGCGGTCATCATCGCCACGGCGACAGCGAACAACGTCATTCTGAATCAGGCGATCGGCGCAGACGCCGCCCTGAGTCAATCGCAGTCGGCGAAGCACGCGCTGTCCCTTGGACTTCTCACCGGCGTGGCCATCGTGGTAAGTGGTTTGGCCGTCTTTTTTGTCGACCAGTATGTTCTGACCGACACGGGATTCGTCGGTCTCCGGTTGTTCGTGATCGTGCTGATCACAGCCGCCATCACCCTGCCACTTGACGCGTACTGGCCATCGCATGCGTCGACAAATACTGTAGCGCGCGGGCCGCTTGTTCTGGCCAACACCACGGTGCTCGGTACCGTCTTGCTGTCCATGCGCGATCCAGCAAGCGTCACCGACACCGTCGCTCTTCTCGTCGGGCATGCGCTTGGCTTCTTGGCGGTGCTTCTGATCGTGGCATCGATCCGGCAGCGCGTTACGCGTGCCCGAGTCCCCACCGCCCTTCGCGGCGGGCCGCTGCTTCTGATTGTGATCGGCCTGTTGGCGCTCGCCGCGAGCGGACTCGACGGCATGACTTCGTCGTCATGAATCCGGCAGCGTCTGCGATGTCGCGCATGATGCTTTACGTCGTCCTGGCGACCGTGCCATTTAGCGCTTACAAGACGTCGGTCTACGGCATCGGCGTTTTGGTGCACCTCTTACTGTGTGTCGCCGCATGCATGGTAACGGAGTTTGTGTGTATGCGACTGCGATATCGCGCAGGCCGACCCATTGATACCAGCGCGATCCTCACAGGCACGCTGATCGCCTGCTGCGTACCGGCACTGGCTCCGTGGTATGTCTCTGTGTTTGCGAGCGTCGCCGCGGTGGGACTTGCGAAACACGCCTTTGGCGGTGCGGGCAGCAACGTGTTTAACCCGGCCATGACCGGCTACGCGCTCCTGCTGATTCTGTTCCCCGAAGCGATGACCCGTTGGCCGGCTGAGTCGGTTACCTCATTCGATTCGATCAGAGCCATTTTTGGCGCGACCGCCGCTGGACGCTGGGACACCTTGACGGGCGCCACATCGCTGGTCGAACTTCGCTCGGGCCTGGGCCAAATGAAGATGCTGGGTGAAATTCTGACGACCGGCGACAACGCTGCGCGCGGGCTCGGCACGTGGGGCACTGCAAGCATCGTCGCCGGCGGACTCTTCCTGCTGCGAATGAACGTTATTCGATGGCAGTTACCGGTCTCAACACTGCTCGGCGCCGCGTTCTGTGCAGGTGTATTAAGCGCCATCGACCCGGATCGTTTTGCCTCGGCCACCTTCCATTTATCAACCGGGGGGATTCTGTTTGCCGCTTTTTTTATCGTGACCGATCCGGTCACGGCGGCGCGGCGCGGGAAGGCACGCCTGGTATACGGGAGCGGCATTGGTGTTCTCGCAATCCTGATGCGCACGTTAAGCGCCTACCCGGACGGTGTGGCGTTCGCCGTATTGCTGATGAACGCCCTCGTTCCGCTGCTCAATGAGTTAGACCGCCCTACGAAACCGCCATCGGCCGCAAGGGCTGACGTCGCATGACCGTGCGACCTGCCGCCGCGGGTCTCGTCGCCGTGTTGGCGGTCACGGGTGTCGCGGCGTTGTGGGGACTTGGGCAGGTCACGGCAGCGCGCGTTATCGCCGAGGCGCAACAGCATCGGTTCATGCCAGTCACTGAACTGCTCGAGGGGGTTGCGTACAACAATGAGCCGACCGCTGATCCACGTACAGTGCGCGATGTCCTGAAACTCGGCGGCGACGGCGTCCGTCGTCTGTTTGTAGCAACGCTTGACGGGGCCGCGCAAGCCGCGGTGATCGAGGCGCGTGCACCCAATGGCTATGGTGGCCCCATCGACCTGCTTGTCGGCGTACGCGCAAACGGAACGCTGACCGGAGTCCGCGTAATAGCGCATCAGGAGACCCACGGGCTCGGTGATCGCATGCTTGTCAGCGAAGGCGACTGGATCTACAGCTTCGACGGCAAGCGCCTTGGCAACCCGCCACAGGCACAATGGGCTGTGCGCAAAGACGGCGGCGAATTCGATCAGTTCACGGGCGCCACGATCACGCCAAGGGCAATCGTCAGCGCGGTGCGTGATGTCCTGGTATACGTCGAACAGAACCGGCCCACCCTCTTCGACGGCGAGGCGCCGATATGACCGCTCATCATGCTGCTGCATTGATCGCGCGGGACCGCAACCGTCTTCTACTCGCGGCGGGCTGCGCGCCGCTCCTGCCGGCCGCCACAAACCTCGGTACCGCCGGGCTTACCGCGCTGGCTTATATTGCAACCGTTCTGGTTGGTGCCGGCGTCAGTCGCGTCATGCCGCGCTCCGTCGAGGACCGGACGACGACGATCGTCGTTATGCTCTCGATTGGCCTATTGGTGGGCGCGCTGCTGCAGGGCCTATATGCGACGTCCTACGCACTCGCGATCAAACTGGAGATCACTTGGTCCTTGCTGATCGTCAATCCGCTTCCATACGCTGTGAGTATGCGCGTCGGTGCAGGGCAGCATGATCGCGCACCGACCGTCTGGTCGGGGGCGATCGTGCCCGCCATAGTTCTGCTCACTGTGGCAGGCATCGCTTTCGGACTGGATTGGCTTGGCGTTCAGTCAACACAACCTGCCGTGCTTTTCTTTTCCGCAGGGCTCGCGCTTGCGGTGCTGTACGCCGTGGCAGATCGCCGCTGACAGAAACGCGACTCAGGCGCAGGTCTTCAGGCCACTGCCTCTTCGGGGTTTCCGCCCTGCTGGACCTGCGAGATTGGAAGCCTGACCCGGAACACACTGCCTTCGCCGGGCTCGGATTCGACCTCGATCTGTCCGCCGTGCCGATGTACGACGATACCGTGCGCGATCGACAGGCCCTGCCCGGTGCCTTTCCCGACTTCCTTGGTCGTAAAGAACGGCTCAAAGACGCGTTCCCGAACGCGTTCTGGCATACCGCTGCCGTCATCGGCGATCACAATTTCAACAAAGCCGGCAGTCTGCCTCGTCGCGATGTCAATCCGCCCGAGTCCACCGCCGGCGTAGTTGGACTCCGCGACTGCATGAGCCGCATTGACCAGTAGGTTCAGGAACACCTGATTCAGCTCCGCCAGGTAGCAGGGAACGAGCGGCAGGTCCTCATCAAGCTCAAGGCTCACGTCGGCCACATACTTCCACTCATTGGTGCAGACCACCACGGTGTTTTCGAGCGCTTCGTTGATATCGGCCATACTCATTTCGTCGTCGCCCGGGTGCGTGAACGCTTTCATGGACGCTACAATGCCGCGCACGTGATCGACATGGGCAACGGTCTTCTCGAGCGTTGCAGGCAAGTCCGAGATCACATCTTTCAGATTGGCTTTAGCCGCGGCGTTCAGATACCGGGTAGCGGTCAACTCACCGTCATCCGCTTTGCTGGCCTGGGTCGCCAACGCGTTCCCACGTTCGAGCAAATCCGCAATGTCGGTGAACCGAGACCGCAGCAAGCGCGCTTGCTCACCGACGAACTCGAGTGGGGTGTGAATTTCGTGCGCGATGCCGGCGGCAAGATGCCCTACCGATTCGAGCTGATAATTGGAAGCCACGCTGTCGCGTGGAGATTCGGCGGGCGGCGCCTGATGATCGACCACACCGACCATACCGAGCACCTTGCCGCTTTTCGCCACGAGAGGAATCTTGCTGACCAGCAGCTTGAATTCCTGCCCACTCTCCGACACGTAGTTCTCGGTCACGCGCAATCGAGCTTCGCCGCTCTCGATGACCTCCAGATCGGGTCGCAATTGCCGTACAGCCCAACGTTTGCCAATGCCACCGGCTGAGGCGGTCGTGCCGGCCTCGTCATTAGCCCGACGTACGCCGACGCTGCTGGCGAAGGCTTCGTTGCAGCCGAGGAAGCGTCCGTCGTTTGCCTTCCAGTAAATCATGAACGGCAACGTGGACAGGATGTTGTGCAAGCCTCTTACATCGGCGCTCACCGGCGCCGGCGCTGTGCGATCGCTTGCGTCCGGCACGGTCGACTCGGCCCAAGCGGGTGCGGTCGCGGGCGACGCGCGCTCGGTTAGAAGGAAACCGTGCAGATCGTCACCGTCGAACAACGGGACGAGGCGCGCTTGGCGCGATGACGCGGCGCCGTCGACGGCGACGCGATAGGTCACTTCAATGACATCACCGGGCTCACCGTCGGCCTTATCCTGTGCGTTGCGCAAAGCCTTGAGGCCGGCCTCAACGTCGGGATGGTATGGCTCGGCGAGGTCATCGGTCATCGAGCCTGACGCGCGCAGGACATCAGATGCACCGTCGAATTTGGAGAACACTGGGAGGCCGTTCTGGTCAAAAACCACATGCGGCGTGTCCAGCGCGCGCAGGGCATACTCCGCCAGTGACGCACTTGACGCGCTTGCAAGGGCGGGCGCGGCCGTCGGGGTTTTGCGACGGCTCTCGAGCCGCGCTGCCAGTGAGTCACGTACCCGTTCAATACGCTGCAATCGGCGACGCATCAACCAGTACGCCAGCCCGCCACCCAACAAGAACATGATCAAGCCCGGGACGATTGCGCCCGCAAAACTCCGAGCGCTCAAACCGAAAAGGGCGTGCGCCGGCGCGGCCGCCATACCGATCCCGAATGCACACGCAACGTGCGACAGCCGGCGTGAGGGCATCACGCCGCGGCAAAGCGTTGCAAGGTACATAGCCAGCGGCGTAGCGGCCCGAAAGGCGGACCGCCCAAGCACACGCGACAGGCTTCGATCGGACGAAATGGTCAAGGCGGCGGCCTCTGAATACAGTTCTTAACGGTCGCGATTGTCCCAGACAAGGCCGGCGCAAATATGGACCGGTCCGCACTTTTGTAACCGAACAGCACCCCTCAGGTCCAAATTGTGCGCTATGTCTAATTCAGAACGGTCCCGCCATCAAATTGCCAGGCCACTCCTGGCAATTGACGAATAAACATAACTCTAGCGGCGTTTCTTCGGAATCAGGTCGGTGATGGTGCCATCAAACATCTCCGCCGCCATCGCCACCGTCTCGGAAAGCGTGGGATGCGGGTGGATCGTCAAGCCGATATCTTCGGCATCGCACCCCATCTCGATAGCGAGTGCCGCCTCGGATACCAGATCCCCGGCGTGCGTGCCCACCGCCCCCATGCCGATCACGCGATGCGTCTCGGCAGAAAACAGCAGCTTCGTCACTCCGGTCTCTGCACCCATGGCGAGTGCGCGACCGCTGGCCGCCCAGGGAAACACGCCTTTCTCAAACGCGACACCCTGCTCCTTGAGTGTCTTTTCGGTTGGCCCGACCCAAGCCACCTCGGGGTCGGTATAGGCCACAGAGGGAATGACACGGGCATCGAATGAGCGTTTCTCACCGCACGCGACTTCCGCTGCCACTTTCCCTTCATGGCTGCCCTTGTGGGCCAACATGGGTTGACCACGCACATCGCCGATCGAAAATATGTGCGGTACGTTTGTTCGCATTTGCTGATCAGAGGGAATGAACCCACGCGCATCGACCTGAACACCGGCTTTTTCCGCGTCGAGCAAATGCCCGTTCGGTCGGCGACCCACCGACACCAGAACGCGGCCGAACACATCCTCGCGCTCGCCATCACGGTCGCTGAACGTCACCCGGATGCCGGACGTTTCGGCCTCGAGTTTTTCGACACGCGTGTTCAGGAAAATATTTTCGTACTTTGACGCGATGTGTTTTTGCAGCGGTTTGACCATATCGGCATCCGCCTCTGGAATGAGCGCACCGGTCAATTCCACGATAGTGATCGCTACGCCGAGCGAAGAATACACCGCCGCCATTTCAAGACCGATGATGCCGCCACCGATCACCAACATACGTCCGGGCAGTTCGCCAAGCTCGAGCGCCCCCGTCGAGTCCACGATACGGGGGTCATCGGGTGCGCCGGGCAGCGCGACCGGTTCGGACCCGTTCGCGATGATGCACTGATCGAAACTCAGCGAGCGCGCCCCCCCATCTCCCTCAACGGTCAACGTACCGGGCGACGTAAACGCGGCCATCCCCTGTATCACCGTCACCTTCCGCTGGCGGGCCATACCGGCCAGCCCGCCGGTCAGCCGTTGCACCACGCTGTCTTTCCACGTCACGATCTTCTGTGCGTCAATCTTTGGCGGACCACCAAAATCCACGCCGTGCTCCAGCATGCCGGCCGCATCGTCGATGACCTTGCCGATGTGCAGCATCGCCTTCGATGGGATACACCCGACGTTAAGGCATACGCCCCCGAGCTGGGGCCAGCGTTCGATTAACGTGACCGGTTTGCCGAGATCGGCGGCGCGGAAGGCCGCGGTGTAGCCCGCCACACCGGCGCCGATCACAACCAGAGGCGCATGCTCGTCCGCCGCCGGGACGTCCGCAGTTTGCGACGCAGTTACCGGTGACGCGGTCTCAGGCGCCGGATCTGACGATCGACTCGATGGCGTTTGTGTTGCGGCCTGTGCCTCCACGTGCACGAGCACATCGCCTTCGGAGACGGTGCCGCCCACAGAGACGTCTACCTGGGTCACCCGACCGGCCACCGGTGACGGCACGTCCATCGTCGCCTTGTCGGTTTCAAGCGTTACGATGGGGTCTTCGATCGAAACCTCGTCCCCGACCTTCACGCCAATCTCGATGATTTCCACCGAGTCAAAGTCACCGATATCCGGCACTCGAACGATTACAGGCCCGCTCATTGGACGGGCGCCACAAGCGCGTCGGGATCCGCGAGCA
Source organism: Pseudomonadota bacterium (assembly GCA_039026595.1). Taxonomy (GTDB): domain Bacteria; phylum Pseudomonadota; class Gammaproteobacteria; order Steroidobacterales; family JBCCMA01; genus JBCCMA01. The sequence continues at coordinate 5,310 of JBCCMA010000098.1, read as the reverse complement.
AAGCCGCCAAACGCGTGATAAAGCGTGCCGCCAATGCGCCGTCGATGACCCGGTGGTCGTAGGATAACGACAGCGGCAGCATCAATCGCGGCACCACCTCACCATCACGGTAGGTGGGCGTGAGAGTTGAACGTGAGACTCCCAGGATCGCCACCTCGGGCGCATTGATGATCGGTGTAAAGAAGTGTCCGCCGATGCCACCCAGGCTCGATATGGTGAAACTGCCGCCCTGCATGTCCTTGGCTTTCAGCGCACCGTCGCGTGCACCAGCGGCAAGCTCAGACAGGCGCGATGCCAGTTCAAAGACATCGAGCGTATGCGCGTCTCGCACCACCGGCACCAAAAGACCGTCATCGGTGTCCGCCGCGAATCCCATGTGCACATATTTTTTATGGACGAGCGCATCGCCGTCATGGTTTAGCGACGTGTTGAAACGCGGAAACTCCTCGAGCGCCAGCACACACGCGCGCATGATGAACGCCAGCGGCGTCAGCTTGATGCCCCGCTCCGCTGCGCTCGCCTTATTGGTCTTACGGTAAGCGTCCGTGTCCGTGAAGTCCGCCAGATCATGCTGCGTAACGTGCGGCAGGTTGATCCAGCTGGCCTGCAGGCGCGCGCCCGATATCTTCTGTATTCGCGTCAGCGGCTCTTCGTGCACCTCACCAAATTTTGCAAAGTCGACTTTCGGCAACTCTGGCAACGACGGACCGGTGGATACCGGCACCTGCCCGGCCATGAAGGCTTTCACGAATCGCTTGATGTCGTCTGTAGTAATCCGGCCCTTTACGCCCGAGCCGCTTACGCGACCCAGATCCACCCCAAGCTCCCGCGCAAATTTTCGCGTGCTCGGACCGGCGTGCGCGTTACCGAAGCTCGCCTCGTCGATGGGGGGCAGCCCAACCGGGGTCGGGGCGGTGGCCGACGGTGCCGCCACAGGCGCGGCCTCAACCGGCGCCTCGGCGGCCGGGGTGACCGCAGCCGCCGCCACGTCGGCTTGTGCTTGTTCCGGCTCCGCCGCCGAGGGCGTCTGCGCGTCTGTTGCGTCCGTGGTCAACCGGGCGATCGCTGTGCCCTGCGACACACGGTCACCGGCGCTTACCAGCACTTCCGCGACCACACCCGCCGCATCGCTCGGCACGTCCATGGTCGCCTTGTCGGTCTCAAGTGTGACCAGCGGGGAGTCGACCGCGACCTGATCGCCGACCGCGACCTCAATCTCGATGACCTCCACGTCTTCGAAGTCACCGATATCCGGCACAACGACAGTATGGTTGCTCGTCATGGTTCAGGCCTTGCGTGGATTGGTCTTGTTGCGATCGATCCCGAACCGGTCAATAGCCGCATCGGCGATGTCCGCAGAAAGGGTGCCCTCGTCCGCGAGCGCCTTGAGTGCCGCAACCGTGACGTAAAACCGATCGACCTCAAAGTGTCGGCGAAGCGCGGCTCGCCCGTCAGAGCGCCCGAAACCGTCTGTGCCCAGGACCACATAGCGGCCCGGGACCCACTGGCGAATCTGGTCAGGGACAATCTGCATGTAATCGCTGGCCGCGACGAACGGCCCGCTCACGCCGTCGAAGCACTGCGACACGTAGGCGACATCGTAAGGCTGACCCGGGTGCAGATTGTTGCGCCGCTCGACGTCCGAGGCGTCGCGCCGCAATTCGTTATAGCTGGTCACGCTCCAGACATCCGAGGCAACCCCGTAGTTCTCCTTGAGCAGTTCCGCAGCGGCCAGCACCTCGCGCAAGATCGTGCCTGAGCCGAGCAACTGAACGCGCGGGCCCTCTGCGTCATGCGCGGCCACCCGATACATGCCGCGGAGTATGCCCTCCTCCACGCCCTCGGGCATCGGAGGCTGGACGTAGTTTTCGTTCATCGTGGCAACGTAATAAAACACGTTGTCCTGCTCGACATACATACGCCGCAGTCCTTCCTGAACCACCACCGCAACTTCGTAGGCATACGCAGGATCGTAAGACACGCAGTTCGGAATCGTCGACGCGAGCACAAGCGAATGGCCGTCCTGATGCTGGAGACCCTCCCCGGCAAGCGTGGTTCGTCCCGCCGTTCCACCGATCAGGAACCCGCGCGCCTGCATGTCGCCGGCCGCCCACAAAAAATCACCCACGCGCTGAAAGCCGAACATGGAGTAATAGATGTAGAACGGAATACTCGACACACCGTAGTTTGCGTAGGAGGTGCCCGCGGCAATCCACGAACAGGTCGCGCCCGCTTCGTTGATTCCTTCCTGCAGAATCTGTCCGGACTTGTCCTCGCGGTAGTACATCAACTGGTCCGCGTCCTGCGGCGTATATAACTGGCCAACGGACGAATAGATGCCAACCTGTCGAAACAGTCCTTCCATACCGAACGTGCGCGCCTCATCCGGCACGATCGGCACAATGAGTTTGCCGATCTTCTTGTCTTTCAAAAGCGCGCCCATGATCCGGACGATGGCCATTGTCGTGGACGCCTCGCGATCACCGCTGCCCTGAAGTTGCGCCTTGAACTCAGACAGTGCCGGCACATCCAGCGGCCTGGCGCGCGTGTTGCGCGTGGGCAGATACCCGTGGAGTGCTTTGCGACGCTCGTGCAAATACCGCATCTCGGCGCTGTCGGGCGCCGGCTTGCAGAACGGCACTTCTTCCAGGTCCTCGTCGCGAATCGGCAGATTGAAGCGATCGCGGAACTGGGCCAGCGCCTCCATGTCCATCTTTTTCTTCTGATGGGTAATGTTCTGGCCTTCGCCAGCTGCCCCCATACCAAAACCCTTCACAGTCTTGGCCAGAATCACAGTGGGCCGGCCCGATGGCTGCACCGCCTGATGATAAGCCGCATAGACCTTCTCGATATCGTGCCCACCACGGTTCAGACGCCAGATGTCCTTGTCCGACATGTGCGCGACCATCGCCTCAAGCTCCGGATACTTTCCGAAGAAATGCTCGCGCGTGTAGGCACCGCCCTTCTGTTTGAAGTTTTGATATTCGCCGTCGACCGCTTCTTCCATGCGCTTTTGCAGCAGCCCCTGGTTGTCCTTGGCGAGCAGCGGATCCCAGCGGCCGCCCCACAGCACCTTGATCACGTTCCAGCCGGCGCCGCCAAATGCAGCCTCCAATTCCTGGATGATCTTGCCGTTCCCGCGGACCGGGCCGTCCAGCCGTTGCAGGTTGCAATTGATAACGAACACGAGATTGTCGAGCCGTTCGCGAACCGGCATGGTCAGCGCGCCCATGCTCTCGGGCTCATCCATCTCCCCGTCCCCGCAGAAGCACCACACCTTGCGATCCAGCGGGTCAGCCATACCGCGATCCTGCAGATAACGCATGTAGCGCGCCTGATAGATCGCCATCATCGGGCCCAGTCCCATCGAAACGGTCGGGAATTGCCAGAACTCCGGCATCAACCACGGGTGGGGGTACGACGACAGACCGCCGCCATCCACTTCACGGCGGAAGCGACGCAGTTGTTTTTCGTCGAGACGACCCTCGAGGAACGCGCGGGCGTAAATACCGGGCGATGAATGACCCTGCATAAAGATCATGTCACCGGGATGGTCCGGGCCTGGCGCGCGCCAGAAGTGGTTGAAGCCAACCTCGTACAATGTGGCGGACGAAGCGTACGTGGCGATATGCCCACCGTACTCGCTGCTGATCTTGTTGGCATGCAAGACAGTGGCCATTGCGTTCCACCGCAAGTAAGCCAGCAAACGTTTCTCGATCGCGATATCGCCTGGAAACGGTGTCTGTCGATGCAGCGGAATGGTGTTCAGGTAAGCCGTATTGTGGCTGTATGGCAGATACGCACCGGAGCGACGCGTTCGATCCACCATCTGCTCAATAAGAAAGTGGGCGCGCTCAGGTCCGTGCGTTCGGATGACCGAATCGATGGACTGGAGCCATTCGCTCGTTTCAACCGGATCGAGGTCCGGCTCGGAGTTCGGCGTCACGGCGTTTTCCTTGTTTTTGAAGGCGTGGCGGACCGAAACGCGACGTGGCCGTTTGTGCGGGTGGCGCCGCGCGGCATGGCGGTCCCGATGCGTGAAGTCCGGTCATCGTCCTGCTAGCATCAAACGGCGATGCCGTCCACGGCGCGCAGGCGCACCAACTTCGATCGGTATGATCGGGGTTCCCCTATCAACGGTCAAGGCATAACACCATGAACTTCACACCGCCGCCGCTCCGCCTTCGCACCGGGGTGCTGGACCGCAAGCTGTCGTCGGCCGCGCTGAGCGAGCTCGACCATGTGGTCGTGGTACTCGGTGCCACGTTCAAGCCGAAGTCACTGGCGAGCGTACCGTTCGGAAACACGGTCAAAACGCTTCGGGATCAGGCACGCAGCAAGACCGGGCTGATGCAGGGGATCGTACAAAGCAAGCGGCAGGTCGGGCTGACCGTCGTCACGCTGCCAAAGGTCGGCGGCGCGTTTGAATTCAATACGCTCGCCCGGCGCGTGCTGTCCGCGGCGCTGCGCGCCAACCCTGCGCGCATCGGCGTGCACATCGAGGCGGACGACGAGGCACGTCAGTTCATCGCCGTCGCGCTGACGCGTGCGGCACTTGCCGCCTGCGCCCCGCTGCCCCACTACAAGTCCCGCCGGGGTCCGAAACCGAAATTACGGGCGCTCACGTTCTACGGCGCAGTTAAGTTGGATTTCACCCGACTGAAAATCGAGGCCGAAGCCAACCACCTGGCGCGCTGGATCACAGCACAGCCGCCGAACATGCTCGATGCCAATGCGCTGGTCAAAGGGGCGCTCGGCGTGGCCTCAACCATCGGCTGCGATGCGCAGGTTTACGATGAGTTGGCGCTGAACCGGCTCGGGGCCGGCGCTTTCCTTGCCGTGGCGAGGGCAAATGCTCACAGCGATGCCGCCATAGTTCACCTGGAGCGTCGCGGCCCCGGGAAGCGAATTGCGCTGGTGGGGAAAGGCGTGTGCTATGACACCGGTGGCATCAACGTCAAACCCGCCAATTACATGAACGGCATGCATGAGGACATGGAGGGCAGCGCGGTGGCACTCGCGAGTTTTCTGGCGATGACACGCCTCGATCCGGACGCCCATCTGGATTGCTGGCTCGCCGTGACCGAAAACCGGATAAACAGCCACGCGTACACGCCAAATGAGGTGGTGACCGCGATCGACGGCACGTCAATCGAAGTCATCCACAGTGACGCCGAAGGCCGCATGGCCCTGGCGGACACGCTCATCCTCGTCTCGCGCAACAAACCCGATCTGATTATCGATTACGCTACGTTAACCGGTGCGTGCGTCGCGGCGCTGACGACGGCCTACACCGGCGTATTCACAAAT
>JBCCMA010000097.1:0-13608 GCA_039026595.1 Pseudomonadota bacterium | reverse complement strand
TGGCCAACGGCGCCGGGAAGAACAGAGCAAACGCGGGGACCAGCAGCGTGCCAAGGCCAAAGCCCGAAAAGAATGTCAGCGCTGAGGCAACCAACGCCACCGTGCAAACCAGGAGGTAGTCCAAATCGCTATGTCGCAGTCCCATGACGCATCCGGCTGGATGCACACGTTCGACGCTCTCCTCGAGGTGGCCGCGCAGATCATCGATGTTGTGGGCATCATTATTCTGCTGATCGCGGCAATCAAGTTTGTTTTTCGCTACCTGAGCTTTGAGTTTGCGAAGGTGCGCGGCACGGCGTGCGTCGGGCGCCTGCGAGAACTCCGTCTGGAGTTGGGCAGTTACATCCTGCTCGCGCTCGAGTTCATGATCATTTCGGACGTCATCCATTCCGCTTTAAGCCGCACGCTGGACGACTTCATCATCCTCGGGGCGCTTGTTTTGGTCCGATCAGCAATTTCGTTTTTTCTTGGTTTGGATCTGAAGGAGGTGCGGGAGGAGGCCGAGTCTGACCGCAGGCAGCCACAGCAGAGCGGGTCGCATTGATCTCCGAATCACGCGAACAGGTTTGGGTACGACTACCGAACTGGCTGGGTGATGTCGTCATGGCGGTGCCGGTGTTGCGCGCGCTGCATGATCCTGAGCGTGTCGAACTGACCCTCGTCGGGAAGTCTGCCTTTCTGCCTGCGATTGAGCGACTGCAGCTGGCCGATCGGGTCGTTGCTCTGCCGCCCAAAAAGCGGGGGTATTTTTCCGCGTTCCGCACGATGTGCACGCCGAGGCCCCACCGGTATCTCGTGCTGACGCGATCCCTGCGTGGCGATCTGGAGGCGCGACTCTCCGGGGCGCGCACGAGACTGGGCCTCTCACGCACGCGTGAGTGGCGGCCCCTGTTAACCCGGACGCATCGTATCCCGCCAAATACGGATCGTCAGAAGGTTCACCAGACCGCGCTTTGGGGCGAGATGATGACCGACTTTGGCTGGACCACGCCCATGTCCTTCGCTCCGATTGAATTGTCGTCAGCGCCACGCCATCCCAACCGAATCGGGCTGATCTGCGGGTCCGAAAATTCGCCGGAGAAACGTTGGCCAGTGCCCCGCTGGCGGGCGATGATCGACCAGCTTTTGGCAAGCGATCCGAACCTGCAGATTCGACTGTATGGCACACCGGGGGACGCCGCCGTCACGCAGCGCGTAGCTGAGGGTTTTGATCCCGTTCGGGTACGTGATCTGGCGGGGCAGACCGATCTGCCGACCTTTTGCGAAGAACTTGCGGCGTGCGCCGTGGTCTGCGCAAATGACACCGGCGGCATGCATCTGGCCAACATGCTCGGAACACCCTTGGTCGCGCTGTTCGGGCCGACCAATCCGGTTCGTACGGGCCCGGTGTTTGAGTCGCAATACGTTGTCCTGCAGCCGCCCGGTTGTCCGACCACAGGCGGTACACCGATTGAGAAACTTCCTTCAGATCAGGCCACCGATGCCGTGTCAGGCCTACTGGGGCAGCGGGGATGAGGCATATCGGCCGTCATCGTATGTTGGTTACTCTTGCATTGGCTTGAGTCCGCCCCCACACAACATGGATAAACCACGCATCTTTAACTCGGCCGTGAGTGATATTCGATGAACCGTATTTTACTTTTTGTTGGCACCAATTTGGCGGTGATGCTCGTCCTGGGCCTTGTCATGTCGCTGCTGGAGCCCTGGCTGGTCCGCAACGGTTTCAACGTCAATACAGCGTCGATGCTGATCATTGCACTGCTGTTCGGGTTCGGCGGCTCTCTCATTTCATTATTTATGTCCAAGTCGATGGCGCTGCGCAGTACCGGTGCGCGAGTCATCGATCAGCCGCGGGACGCGACCGAGCGCTGGTTACGTGACACGGTTGCGCGGCAGGCTGAGGCGGCCGGCATCGGCATGCCGGACGTGGCCATCTACGACGCCCCCGAGCCCAATGCGTTTGCAACGGGCGCATCGCGAAACAACGGGCTGGTCGCGGTCAGCACGGGGCTGATGCGGGCCATGCGCAAAAACGAGGTGGAGGCGGTTCTGGCCCACGAGGTTGCACATATCGCAAACGGCGACATGGTCACGATGACGTTGCTGCAGGGGGTTCTGAATACCTTCGTGCTGCTGCTCTCGCGGGTGATTGGGCAAATGATCGACCGAGCCATTTTCCGCACGGAGCGTGGCTACGGTCCGGGTTACTTCATCACGGTCATGGCGCTGCAAGCCGTACTCGGGATACTGGCCAGCATTATCGTGATGGCGTATTCGCGCTGGCGTGAGTTCGGGGCGGATGCCGGGGCCGCAAAACTGGCCGGTCGCGACAATATGATTGCGGCGCTGATGCGATTGAAGCAGGCGCACGGGCCTGCGCAACTTCCCGAGTCGGTGGAGGCGTTTGGCATCCGCGGCCGCGCGGGCGGCGGCTTGCGGAAGCTCTTGATGAGCCATCCGCCGCTGGAGGCGCGGATTGATGCATTGACTCGGCGTGCCGCTTGAGCGCATTGAACAGGTAGTGCGGGGCGTGCGACCGAAGAGTGTTTAGAGCGCGGCGTGAATCCGCGACGGCATTGCCGCGTGCCTCAATACTGACCGACCGACATAAAAAACGCCCGGGCGAACGCAGCGTTGCCGGGCGTGTTTTCAATGTTGGTGGAGGTGGCGGGAATCGAACCCGCGTCCGAAAATCCTCCGCCCCAAGGTCTACATGCTTATCCCGTCTTTAATCTCGCGTTGTGCTACCCGACGAGCAGGGAAGACACACCGCCAGTTCAGTGCTTATTTAGCGGTTTGGTCCTGAACGAACCTCCCTCGCGAGCCCGTGAGGATGACCCCTGGGACCCACGTGCACAGGCACAGCGTGGCCAGAGGGCACTAACGCTGGTGTTTAAGCAGCGAGTGCGTAGTTGTCGTCGTTGGCAACTAAGTTTTTTGCAGCTGGTTTAACGAGGTACGCTGCACCTCGGCATGCACTCCGGGTTTTGTAATCCTCGTCGAAACCAGGACACCCCCTTCGTTAGCCGGCAGTGTAATCGTTACTGTGCCGACCTGTCACGATATGGGGACAAACACCGATTATTCAAGCCTGAAACGAGGGTCAGCCCGACTTGAGGATGCGCTGCTTCTGGCGAGTCCAGTCGCGGTCTTTCTGGGTTGCGCGTTTGTCGTGCTGCTTTTTGCCGCGGGCCAGGCCCACATTGAGCTTGGCGCGGCCTTTCTCCCAGTGCAGGTCAAGTGGCACGAGCGTGTAGCCTTTGCGCTCGACGTTCCCGATCCACTGGTCAAGCTGTTTGCGGTGCATCAGCAACTTTCTTGGGCGCTGCGGGTTGGCGTGAACGTGGGTGGAGGCGGTGGAGAGCGGTGTGATCAGCGCACCGACGAGCCACGCCTCGTTGTTCTGGATAACGACATAGGCTTCTGAGATCTGACCTTTGCCCGACCGCAGACTTTTGACTTCCCATCCCTCAAGCGCGAGACCGGCCTGTACGTTCTGCTCAATAAAGTAATCGAACCGCGCCCGCTTGTTCACGGCGATCGTGGCGTTTGACGATCCGCCCTTTTTTTGTCCCTTCTTGGCCATCTCGCGAGTGTAAGAAACTCGCTCGGCTCTCGCCACCCGCGCCAAGCTGAACAAATTTGTGGGAGCCCGTCGCCGGCGGATTGAGAATACGCCGTAAAAACAGCACAATGCGGCCGCGCCACGCGATCGGCGCGTAGAGGAAAGCAGGACATGGCATCCAAGCGGGAATCGATTCAGGGCATGTGGTCGTCGCGGCTGGCGTTTGTGCTGGCGGTGACCGGCTCCGCGGTGGGCCTCGGAAATATCTGGAAGTTCCCCTATATCGCCGGCGAGAACGGCGGCGGTGCGTTCGTGCTCGTGTATTTGCTGTGCGTGTTCCTGATCGGTCTTCCAGTGATGATGTCCGAAATTCTGATCGGGCGTCGCGGCCGCCGCAACCCGGTCGAGACGATGCGCCTTTTGGGTGAGGAAGAGTCCGGTCAAGGCGCGTGGTCGCTGGTTGGTGGGCTCGGTATTGCGGCCGGCATCCTGATTCTGTCTTTCTATAGCGTGATTGCCGGCTGGGCGCTCGCGTACATTTTTAAAAGCGGCGCGGCCACGTTCGCGGGCGAATCGAAAACGGTCATTGAGGCCACGTTTGATAACCATCTGGCAGACTGGAAAGCGCAGTTGCTGTGGCACGGCGCGTTTATGGTCATGACCGTCTTTGTGGTCGCCCAAGGCGTGCAAAAGGGGTTGGAGCGAGCGGTGCGCTTTTTGATGCCGGCTCTGCTTTTGTTGTTGCTGGTGCTGCTGGGCTATGCGATGAAGCAGGGCGATTTTAGCGGCGCACTGGATTTCATGTTCACGCCGAAATGGGATGCGTTGAGTGTGGATGGCGTCATCATTGCGCTGGGCCATGCTTTCTTCACGCTCAGCGTCGGCATGGGGGCAGTCATGGCCTACGGCGCCTATCTGCCTGAGGACGCGTCCATTGGCAGCACGTCCATCGCGGTGGTATTGGCGGATACGGGCATTGCGTTGTTGTCCGGTCTGGTGATTTTCCCGATCGTGTTCCAGAACGGCCTTGACCCTGCGGGGGGACCAGGCCTGATCTTCCAGACCCTGCCGGTGGCCTTCGCGCAGATGAAAGGCGGGGTATTTTTCGGAACACTGTTTTTCATTCTGTTGAGCTTTGCGGCGTGGACATCTGCGATCGGCTTGATCGAACCCGCTGCCGCGTGGCTGACAGAACAACGCAAAGTGTCGCGTCCGGCGGCGGCAGCCCTGCTCGGTGTGGTAATCGGTGGCCTTGGCATTCTGACCGTGCTGTCCTTTAACGTGCTGTCGGACTTCACGTTCGCGCGTGGCACCATTTTCGACAACATCGACTTCCTGACCAGCTCAATCATGCTCCCCCTCGGCGGTATGCTGATCGTGCTGTTTGCCGGCTGGGTCATGTGCCGCAATTCCACGTCGGAGGAGCTTGGTATTGGTACGGGCGTGCGCTACCAGGCGTGGCGCTTCTTATCCCGTTTCCTGGCGCCTGCCGGCATTCTGTATATCTTTGTCAAGGAAGTCTTTTGAGCGTCGATCCGTTTGTGGGGTTACGGTGACAACATGCCCACCGTGATTCGTGAAGCGCTCGTCCGACACGCCCGTCGCCAGATGTTCGACCTGGTGGATGACGTTCCATCCTATCCCGCGTTCTTGCCATGGTGTGATGCGGCTACCGTGTTGTCACGGCGCGATGGCGTGACCAACGCGAGCCTGTCGCTCAGCCGGGCCGGCGTGCAGAGCACGTTCACCACGCGCAATACGGCGACGGAGGACCGGCGGATCGACATCGAGTTGCAGGACGGACCGTTTGAATATCTCCGCGGGCGGTGGACATTCGAGGATCAGACGCCGGGAACGCGGGTGCGGCTCGAACTGCGCTACCAGTTCAGCAATCCGCTGATGGGGTTCGTGCTGTCCAGTGTCGTGGAAGACATTGCTGGCGATCTGGTCAACGCGTTTCGGGATCGCGCCGACGCGGTCTACGCACGCGGCTAGGGTCTCGAGAATCGCCGCCCGTCAGGACGCCTCGGCCGGGGCCACGTAGTCGTCCGGAAGCACGATGTCTGCGACGGTGTCGCCCTCAAACACGACCGTGAGCTTCCGCTGCAGAACTGAATCATCGCGGCCATTCTTGAACCAGAACACGTAATCCCAGCGGTCGGGATGAAAGGCGTCCTGAACAATTGGGCTGCCCAGAAGAAAACGCACCTGCCGCTTTGTCATACCGACCTCGAGCTGCGCGAGCTTCTCGTCCTTCAGGTAATTGCCCTGCTGGATATTGATCTTGTAGACATGGCAGCCGCCTGTGACAAGGCTGAGCAGCAGGATGCCAAGGATGCGCAGACTTTTGATATTATTCATTCTCGATGCCATTACCCGATAGTACACGATCCTCACACGCCGGAATCTGTTTGATGACTGACACTCAAAGCGACGATTTACGCAAGGCCGGGCTCAAGGTCACGCTGCCTCGCGTACGCATTTTGCACATCCTGGAAGAAAATCCCCAGCGTCACATGAGCGCGGAGGATGTCTATAAGGCGCTGATGGAGGCGGGCGATGATATTGGCCTCGCCACGGTATACCGCGTTCTGACCCAGTTCGAATCGGCTGGTCTGGTGACCCGGCATAATTTCGAAGGTGGGCACTCGGTTTTCGAGCTCGACGAGGGCGTGCATCATGACCATATGGTGTGCCTGGAAACGGGCGATGTTATCGAGTTTGTCAGCGAAGAGATCGAGCGTTTGCAAAAAGAAGTGGCCGAAAAGCACGGCTACGATCTGGCAGACCACAGCCTCGTTCTGTACGTGCGACCGAAGAAAAACGCCTGACGTCGAGGGTAGCCCGCTCTAGTCTGAGACTGGTGCGCCGCGCAGCAGTTCCGCGGCGTGATCACGCGTTCGCTTTGTAATTCTCGCGCCACCAAGCATTCGAGCCAGCTCCTCTATCCGGTCTTCGCCGTCAAGTGCGACCACGGACGAGCGGGTTTTGCCGTCCTTGCTCGCCTTGCTGACCTGCCAGTGGTGAGCCGCCTGACTGGCGACCTGAGCGTGGTGCGTAACACACAGCACCTGCATGTCGGCCGCGAGCGTGCTCAGTTGTTCGCCCACGGTCTGCGCTACCGCACCGCCGATGCCGGCGTCCACCTCATCGAACACCATACAGCGCGGCACCCCTGTGTCGGCCGTGACCACCGATATGGCCAGACTGATCCTCGATAGCTCCCCGCCCGAGGCCACCTTTGAAAGCGGTCCGCCGGGCTCCCCGGGGTTGGCGGCCACCGAAAACGTCACGTCGTCCATGCCGTGACGGCCGAAGCCGGGCGCGTCCCGCTTGTTCACCACCACATCGAATTGCGCGTCCGGCATTCCGAGCGTGGCGATCCGTTTGGTCACCTCGGCCGCGAGCTTGCGCGCCGCACGCGAGCGGGCGCGGGTCAAAGCACGGGCCGCGTCGAGATATTCCGTTCGGGCGACGCTCAGTTCCCCGGTGAGCGCGCTCAGCCGTTCATCCGCATGGTCCAGCTGGTCGAGTTCGCCGCGCAGGGCGGCGGCGCGCTCGTGCAGTTCCTCCGCAGGAACGCGATGCTTACGTGCAATATCGCCAATCTGGTCAAGCCGTCGCTCGAGTCGCTCGTGCTCGCCCGGGTCCGAGTGCAACTGTTCGCTGTATCGCTCCAGGGCGCGTTCGGCCTCATCGAGCTGAATTTGCGCCGCATCGAACAGCCCTTGAACATCGTCCAGCGCGTCGTCGACGGAGACCAGCGGTGTCAACGCCCGACGTGCGCTGGTGATCTGCGCCTGCGCCGACGTCTCGCTGCCGGCGATCGCGGTCTGCGCGGCCTGAATCCCCTCGGCGAGAGAGGCCATGTTAGCTGCTCGGCGCTGATCTGCAGCCAGTTGCGGATATTCGTCGGGTCCGAGATTCAGTTCGTCAAGCTCCTGTACCTGAAACCGCAGCAGATCGAGTCGCTCGTTGCGTTGCGCGTTGGACTCCGTCAGCGTCCGAACGGTCTGGTCAAGGCGGTACCACGAATCGTAGGCCGCGGTGACGTGATCCAGTTTTTTGGCGTGGCCGCCAAAGCGATCAAGCAGGGCGCGCTGAGCGCGGGCGCGAAGGAGGGACTGGTGTTCGTGCTGACCATGGATATCCACAAGCTGCTCGCCCAGCACTTTCAGGGTGGCCAACGCAACGTTGCGACCGTTGATGAAGGCCTTGGAACGGCCTTTGGCACTGATCACCCGGCGCAGATGGCATTCAACGCCGGCATCATCATCGAGGTCCTGCTCTCTAAGCCATGCCACGACGTCGGGTCGCTTTGATAAATCAAAGGTCGCGCTGATCTCGGCTCGATCACAGCCGTGCCGTACGGTTCCGGATGCCGCCCGGTCGCCCAGGACCAGACCCAGTGCGTCTACGGTGAGACTCTTGCCCGCGCCGGTTTCGCCGGTCAGCACAGTCATGCCGGCCCCAAACTCAAGGCCGAGTTCCTCAGCGATAGTGACATTCAGAATATTCAGGTCCAGCAGCATGTCAGGCCCGGTCCGGTTCGCCCCGTCCCCACGCCAGCTTTGAGCGCAGGATTCGGAAGTAGTCGTAATCCATCGGATGCAGCAGCGTCACGCGTTGCGCCGCGCGTTCGACGATCAGGCGGTCGCCCTCATTCAGATCCGCCAGGCGCTGGCCGTCTGCCATGACTTGGGCGTGGCCGTCGGCTGGCTCGTGGACAGTGAGAGTCAGTTTCGAATCCGCCGGGACCACCACCGGTCGATCGCTCAACGTGTGCGGGCAGATGGGCACGATCGCCAGCGCATTCAAACCCGGCGCCATGATCGGGCCGCCTCCCGATAGCGCGTACGCGGTGGACCCTGTTGGGGTAGTGACGATGACACCGTCCCCCCGGTGCCGATTCATGTACGTGCCGTCCATATAGACCGTCACGTCGAGCATTCGTCCCGCATCGACCTTCTGAACGACGATGTCGTTGAACGAGACCGTCTCGTCGCGGCCACCATCCGCGCGAACGACTTGCGCCGCCAGCATGAGGCGCTGCTCGCGGATTGACCGGCCCTCGAGAATGTCAACAAGCTGACGCGCCATGTCTTCCGGACGGATGTCGGCGAGAAATCCGAGGCGGCCGCGGTTGATGCCGACCAACGGCAGGTCGTGCGTTGCGGCGAGTCGGGCGGCGTCCAGCATGGTGCCGTCGCCGCCGATCGAGACCAGCAGGTCACAGGCTGAGCCCATATCGTGGCGACTTACCGAACGGGCCCCGTGCAGCGTGGCGATGGGGCCATCTGTATCGACATGTACATCGACGCCGTGCGAGGCGAAAAACGCATGCAGACGATCGGACGTTTCGCCGACCAGCGGATCCCACGACCTCGCAATCAGACCAACTTGCTTGTACGCGGGCGACTGCCGCGCCGGATTCGCCTCGGCGGATGATGCACTGCTGATGTGAATACCTCGCTTGACACTGATTCGGCGCGGTTGCTAGCGTCACTTTTAGCACTCGCGCCGCCACAGTGCCAACCGCGTTTTAGCGCAATCTGCCCTGCAACGGTGCACCCGCCCGCTCACACGCGGCCGACCATGCGTACTTGCTGCGCGACCGCTCCCGGACGAAGCATGCCCAGATGACGGCTCAAAGTTCCAACGATGCACTCGACGACCGCGCCCGACATCTGCTCAAGACGCTGGTCGAGCAGTACATCGCCGATGGTCAGCCGGTGGCATCCCGGAAACTGTCCAAAGCCGCAGGAAGCCGACTGAGTCCCGCGACCGTGCGCAACGTGATGGCCGACCTCGAAGAGCTCGGCTTCATTCAGGCGCCGCACACCTCGGCGGGCCGTGTGCCGACGGTCAAGGGGTACCGGTGTTTTGTCGACACGATGTTGGCCGTCAAGCCGCCTGGACCTGAGGACATCGCTCGCCTCGAGAAAGAACTGGGGCTCGACGTCCATCAGTCGACCAAAGACATCGCCCGCTCGGCCTCGTCCTTGCTGTCGCAGCTCACGCGGTTGGCGGGCGTGGTGACGTTGCCGCGGGCCACGCGTTCGCGCTTGCGTCAGATCGAATTTCTGCGGCTCGGCGAACGTCGCGCGTTGGCCATTCTGGTGTTCGAGAATCAGGACGTGCAGAACCGAGTGGTCAACCTTGATCGAAATCTGACCGAATCCGAGCTGCGGCAAGCGGCAAACTATTTGACGCGCGAGCTGGCTGGCAATGACGTCGAATCGGTCCGGTCTGGCCTGATCGATGCGCTGAATCAAACCCGAGCAACCATGAACGGGCTGATGGTCGATGCCGTCACGCTGGCCCAGCAAGTGTTTGCCGGTCGCGATGACGAGACCGGGCAATTCGTGGTGGCCGGTGAAACCAATTTGATGGATGTGCAGGAGCTGTCGAATGTTCAGCGCCTGCGCGGGCTTTTTGATGCGTTCAACGAGCAGCGGGATATCCTGCATTTGCTCGATCAGAGCCTCACAGCGGACGGCGTCGAGATTTTCATCGGGGAAGAGTCCGGGCATCAGCTTTTTGATGATTGCTCGGTGGTCACCGCGCCGTATCGGGTTGGGGACGAGATTGTGGGCGTGCTCGGCGTCATCGGGCCGACCCGCATGGCCTATGAGCGCGTGATTCCTATCGTGGACGTCACCGCGCGGCTGGTCGCGGCTGCCTTGCACCCCAAAGGCTGAACGCGACCCGCTGCAAAAAATCGCGGTTGGGTTGCGATTGACCCCTTGAATCCTGCTTTTGGCGTCCCCAAGTCGGTCGCGGCGTGTGGACTGGCACCGCTGGGGCTGGCGGGTCATAATCCGCGGCTTTTCTCCCTCAGACCGATTCTCAGAGTGATTGCCAAGATCATGAATAACCCCACGAATACCGACGAAATCAGAGCTGACGACGCGAACGACGCGCCGGCGGGCCGCGAGGCGGACGCCGAGCCCGGGACCGCTCCCGCCGAAGGCTCGACGGAAGAACCGTCGCTTGAGTCTTTGAGCGAGGCGCTTGAGGCGGCGAAAGAAGAGGCGCGGAGCAACTGGGAGCGTTGCCTGCGAACGGCCGCCGAGCTCGACAATGTGCGCAAGCGCGCGGCTAGAGACGTGGAGCACGCCAACAAGTTCGCCCTCGAGCGGTTCGCTCGGGAACTGCTCACCGTTCGCGACAGCCTCGAAATGGGCATCGCATCCGCCGCCGATCATCCCGAGCTGGCGGCCCACGTCGAGGGCAGCACGATGACCCTGAAGACGTTTGATCAGGTACTTGAGAAATTCGGCGTGGTGACCCTCGACCCGAAAGGCGAGACCTTCAATCCGGAGCAGCATGAAGCGATGGCAATGCGCGAGGAAGAGGGAATTGCGGCCGGCACCGTTCTGGACGTGGTGCAAAAGGGCTTCGAGTTGAACGGCCGTCTCTTGCGGGCTGCAAGGGTGTTCGTTGCCCAGTGACGCCGGCGCCCTTGAAGGCGACGCGATCAGCCCCACCTCTCATGGCAACTATTTACCTACAAACAGACCTTTGAATCAGCTTTTTGTCGGAGATTAACAGCATGGCAAAAATTATCGGAATTGACCTCGGGACCACCAACTCCTGTGTGGCCGTCATGGACGGCGACACCACCAAGGTGATCGAAAACAGCGAGGGTGATCGCACCACGCCGTCGATCGTGGCGTTCACGAAAGACGAAGAAGTGCTGGTCGGCCAGCCGGCGAAGCGCCAGGCCGTGACCAACCCCATCAACACCCTGTACGCGGTGAAGCGCCTCATCGGCCGTCGGTTCGACGACGCCGTGGTGCAAAAAGACATCGACATGGTGCCCTACAACATCGTCAAGGCGGACAACGGCGACGCGTGGGTCGAGGCGAACGGCAAGGCGATTGCGCCGCCGGAAGTGTCGGCGCGCGTGCTGATGAAAATGAAAAAGACGGCCGAGGATTACCTTGGCGAGGAAGTGACCGAGGCGGTGATCACCGTGCCGGCTTACTTTAATGACTCGCAGCGTCAGGCGACCAAGGACGCCGGACGGATCGCCGGCCTGACCGTCAAGCGCATCATCAACGAGCCGACCGCCGCGGCGCTCGCCTACGGCATGGACAAGAAACGCGGCGATCGCAAAATCGCCGTCTATGACCTGGGTGGCGGGACGTTCGACATCTCGATTATCGAGATTGCTGAAATCGACGGTGACCACCAGTTTGAAGTGCTGGCGACCAACGGCGACACGTTCCTGGGCGGTGAGGACTTCGACCTGCGTGTCATCGAGTATCTCGCGAGCGAGTTTGAGAAAGAAAGCGGGATGGACGTGCGCAGCGATCCGCTCGCGATGCAGCGTCTGAAAGAAGCGGGCGAGAAGGCGAAGATTGAACTGTCTTCGTCGCAGCAGACTGAAGTCAGCCTGCCGTACATCACGGCCGACGCCAGCGGTCCCAAGCACCTCAATATCAAGCTCACTCGGGCCAAGCTCGAAAGCCTGGTTGAGGACCTGGTGACCCGCACGGTGGAACCCTGCCGTGTGGCGCTTCAGGATGCCGGCGTGTCGGTCAGCGAGATTGACGACGTCATTCTCGTAGGTGGCCAGACCCGGATGCCCAAGGTCCAGGAGGCGGTGAAGGACTTCTTCGGCAAGGAAGCGCGTCGCGACGTGAATCCGGACGAGGCGGTTGCCGTTGGCGCCGCGATTCAGGGCGGTGTGCTTGCTGGCGACGTCAAAGACGTGCTGCTGCTCGACGTGACGCCCCTGTCTCTGGGTATCGAGACGCGTGGTCAGGTAATGACCAAGCTGGTCGACAAGAACACCACGATTCCGACCAAGGCGACCCAGGTGTTTTCGACGGCCGAAAACAACCAGACGGGCGTCACAATCCACGTGCTGCAGGGTGAGCGCGAGCGCGCCGCGGACAACAAGTCGCTGGGGCAGTTTGACCTGCGCGACATCCCGCCTGCGCCAGCGGGTGTGCCGCAGATCGAGGTCACGTTTGATATCGATGCGAACGGGATTTTGAACGTGTCGGCGAAGGACAAAGCCACCGGCAAGGAACAGAAGATCGTGATCACGGCCTCAAGCGGTTTGGCCGAGGACGAGATTCAGCGGATGGTGTCGGAGGCCGAGGCTCACGCTGAGGACGACAAGAAGTTCCGCGAGCTGGTCGACGCGCGCAATCAGGCCGAGAGCATGATCCACGCGACGGAGAAAACGCTTGAGGAGGCCGGAGACAAGGTCGACGCGGAGGAACGTTCGAAAATCGAAGCGGCTGTCAGCGACGTCAAGACGGCGGTCGAGGGCGACAACAAGGACATCATCGACACCAAGGTCAAAGCGTTAACCGAATTGTCCGGCGGTCTTGCCCAGAAGCTGTATGCAGAGCAGGCCGGCGCCGACGCCGGAGCAGGCCCAGACGGCGGCGACGCAGGCGGCGGGGACGATGATGTTGTCGACGCTGAGTTCGAGGAAGTGAACGAAAACAAGTAGGCCGCACGGCCCCGGTTACGCCGGGGCTGTCCCTCCTGATCAATCTGACTGAACTGTACTGCCATGCCGGAAGATCTCTACACCACGCTCGGCGTTGAAAAATCGGCGTCTGACGCGGACATCAAGAAGGCGTACAAACGACTCGCCATGAAGTACCACCCGGATCGCAACCCGGGGGACGCGAGCGCAGAGTCGCGTTTCAAGGATGTCGGGCAGGCCTACGATGTGCTCAAAGATCCGCAGAAACGCGCGGCCTACGACCGGTTCGGGCATGACGCGATCAACGGCGGCGCCGGCGGGGCGCGGCCGGGCGGCGGGGATCCGTTCAGCGATATCTTTGGCGACGTTTTCAGTGACATTTTCAGCGGTGGACGCCGGGGTGGCGGACGTCAGCAGGTCTTCCGCGGTGCCGACCTGAGATACGTGCTCGATCTGACACTTGAGCAAGCGGCGTTCGGCGACTCGGTCAACATTGATATCCCGAAACAGGATACCTGCGATACGTGTCGTGGCACCGGCGCGAAAGAAGGCAGTTCTCCGCAAACGTGCACGACGTGCGACGGTCAGG
>JBCCMA010000096.1:0-13772 GCA_039026595.1 Pseudomonadota bacterium | reverse complement strand
CTGACCGGCTTGTTCATCGACAAGGGGCCGGTTGTCCAGCTCAAGGAGAACAAGGGCCCACCGCGCGTTTACCGCGACACCGACAAGGGCACGGTCTATGACGGGCCGGTCGTGGTGCTGGTGAATCGATACAGCGCATCGGCGTCCGAGATTTTCGCCGCCGCAATTCAGGACTACGGCCGCGGCATCGTCATCGGCCAGACCACGTTCGGAAAAGGCTCGGTTCAGAACATCCATTCGCTCGACAAGCGAAACCGGACCAAAGAAGAGCGGTATGGTCAGCTGCACTTGACCATCGGCAAGTACTATCGGGTCACCGGGGGCTCCACACAGCACCGCGGCGTGGTGCCCGACATCGTGCTGCCCTCTTCGATCAGTCTCGACGACGTTGGCGAGAGTGCGCGCGACACCGCGTTACCCTGGGACACCATTGAGGCCACCGGCTTCGACGGCCTGGCGACCAGTCTCGACTTGGAGACGTTGACCGCCCTGCACGAGGCCCGCACAAAAGACGACGCCGAACACCTTTACCTGCTGAAGGAAATCGCGATCGCACGCGAACTGCGGGACAAGAACTACGTGTCTCTTAATCGGGAGACCCGCCAGCTGGAACGCGAGACGATCGAGCAGCGCCGTCTGGACAATGCGAACGAGTGGCGCGCATCCCGTGGTCTGGACGCGCTGGAGTCGCTGACCGACCTCAATGATGAGGACCAGCCGGACATCCTGCTGAACGAAACGGCGGAAATTCTGGCTGATGCGGTGCAGCAACCTCTGGTAACGGATGTCGTCCCGGAGCGTACCCGCCCTCAATAGCCGTCACGTCGAGGTACTAGAAACGGAGCCGACACGACGGTATCTCACTGTTTTAATTTGACTCTTCATTGACGCCGCCCGGGCAACCGGGCGGCGTTTTTCGTTTCCACGCTTTTCTCTTAGGCGTCCCTTGCGCGGCGGGTGTTTGGTGTTATACTTGACTACAACACTACTCAAGTAGACGCCCTGTGCAAACTATCACGGCGAAAGCACATCCGAGTTAGTGAGAAACGTGCGGTTGCAGCTGACATAACAGGAGTTCACCATGCCTCGCCACGCTCTGATTGGAACGACAGTGATGCTGACTCTGGCGGTGTTGATCGCCGGCCAGGAAGGCGAACCAGCGGCCTCGGACGAGCTGACGGCGGAGATGGCCTTACACGCTACCTCGCAGGAGGCGTCCGAAGTGATCTGGCAATCGTCCACCGGGGTACTGCAGCTCTCCGGCGCGGTCAATGAGAACAATGTTTCCCTGACCTTAAGCTTCGAAGACTCGCATTAGGATGGAACAAATGACGGTCGATATGCGCCCCCTGTGTCTGCTCGAAAATGGTCACGCTGCGGCCCGGCATCTTCGTACAACCAGGCAACGTTGCGGCGTGCTTTTGCTCGCCCTCGTCATTGCCGGCTGTAACGGTTCAGGTACCGCGCAAGACAACGTCGACGATGACGGTCAGGCGTCTGCAGAGACCGAGACGCTCCCCACCCCTGTTGAAGTGGCGGTTGTGGCCGAGGGTGACATCGCGGCCGTGTACACCGGCACGGCCACGCTGGAAGCAGACGGCGAGGCGGAGATCATGGCCAAAGTGGGCGGCGAGCTTGTCGCGCTGCTGGTCAATGAGGGCGATACCGTCGCGCAAGGCCAACCGGTCGCGCGAATGGACGATCGACGCCTGCGTCTGGAAGTGCGACGCACACGCGCCAACCTGGACAAAACACGACAGGACTACCAGCGCAATCTGGAGTTGCACGAAAAAGGCCTTTTGCCGGCCGGGACCTACGAGGGCCTCAAATACGACCTCGACGCGCTTGCCGCGGCGCACGAGTTGGCGAAGCTGGAGCTCAGCCACGCCACGGTTCGCGCACCGTTCGCAGGGACGATCTCTGAGCGACTGGTCAAGGCCGGCAACACCATCCCGGCCAATAGTCCGGTTTTCAGACTGACCGATCTCGATCCCCTCGTCGCTTATCTTTATGTGCCGGAGCGCGAATTCAGCAAACTTGGCCCCGGCCAGCCCGTCGGCCTGTCGCTCGACGCGCTGCCTGACCGACAGTTCACCGGCCACGTGGCGCGAATCAGCCCCGTCATCGATCCCCAGACGGCCACCTTCAAGGTCACCGTTGAGCTGGACGACAGCGCTGGCCGTCTCAAGCCGGGCATGTTCGGGCGCCTGAGCGTGGAATACGAACGGCGCGAAAACGTGCCACTTGTGCCGCGCGTGGCGCTGCTGGCAGACGAAGTGGTGCCCAGCGTCTATGTGGTCGAGGACGGCGTGGCACTGCGTCGCGAGATCGTGACGGGCTACAGCAGTAACGGCTACTTCGAAGTTGTCGACGGCCTCGTGCCTGGCGATCAGGTCGTCGTTATCGGGCAGAGCGGCCTCAAGCCCAACTCCCGGGTGCATGTGATTCCGCCAGGCGAATCGGTGGCGAGAATACAACGTCCGGATGACGCCTGATCGGACGCGGAGGGCTTTGCCATGTCCCTGATCAAGACCGCCGCGCATCGGCGCATCACTGTCTTGATGTGCGCCGTCACAATCATCATGTTCGGCGTGGTGTCACTGTCCCGGCTGAAGGTGAATCTTCTGCCGGATCTGTCCTACCCCACCATCACCGTGCGCACGGCGCTGCCGGGCAGTGCACCGCTCGAGGTCGAGAACCTCATCAGTAAGCCCGTGGAAGAAGCGGTCGGGATCATTAAAAACGTCCGGCAGGTGCGGTCCATATCCCGTGCGGGGCAATCGGACGTCATCCTTGAATTCATGTGGGGAACCAACATGGATTTCGCGGGTGTCGACGTGCGTGAAAAAATCGATCTGCTCAATTTACCCGATGAAGCAGACCGCCCGCTGCTGCTCAGGTTCGATCCGGCCAACGAGCCCATCCTGCGTCTGGCGCTGACGAGCGAAGACGGTGCCGCCGGTGACCCCGCTGCGCTCAAAAGTCTGCGCACGCTGGCCGACGAGGACATCAAAAACACGCTGGAGTCCGTCGAGGGCACCGCCGCCGTAAAGGCCAGCGGCGGCATGGAAGAAGAAATTCAGGTGATCGTCGACCAGCAGAAAATCGCCCAGCTGGGGATCGCCATCGAGTCGATCACGCGCCGGCTGGCGGCCGAGAACGTGAACCTCTCCGGTGGGCGTCTTGAAGAGGGCTCGCAGCGTTTTTTGGTCCGCACGATCAACGAATTTCAGTCGATTGAAGACATCGGCGACGCGATCATCTCGACCACGGACCAGCGCGTTGTCCACGTCCGGGACGTGGCAACCGTGTCGCGCGGCCACCGGGACCGCGATGCCATCACACGATTGAACGGTCGAGAGTCGGTTGAGCTGGCGGTGTACAAGGAAGGGGACGCCAACACCGTTCAAGTGGCCAGCCGCGTCAAAACGCGTCTCGATGATTTGCAGGCGGTCCTGCCGGACGGCATCGAGCTCACCAAGGTCTACGATCAGTCGGTGTTCATCGACGACGCGATCAATCAGGTCAAGAGCGCGGCGGTGATCGGTGGGTCCCTGGCCGTGTTGATTCTGTTCCTGTTTCTGCGCAATCTGCGCGCGACCATCGTGATCGCTGTCGCCATTCCCATCTCGATCATCGGGACGTTCGTGGCGATGTTTGCCGCCGATATCACGCTGAACATCATGTCCCTTGGCGGCATCGCGCTAGCGGTGGGCCTTCTGGTCGACAACTCCATCGTGGTGCTTGAGAACATCGTTCGGCGACGCGAAGCCGGCGACGATGCCATGACCGCGTCGATCGAGGGGACCAGCGAAGTGGCGGGTGCCGTTACGGCCGCCACGCTGACCACCGTCGCGGTGTTCTTCCCGATGGTCTTTGTGACCGGCATCGCCGGCCAGCTGTTTCGCGATCAGGCCTTGACGGTCACCATGGCGCTACTGTTCTCGCTGCTGGTCGCCATGACGCTCATCCCGATGATCAGCGCGTGGCAAAAATCACCGCGTTTTCACGACGCGGACGACGCCACCGCTCCCGGCTGGTTCACGCGTTTTCTTGCCGGTGGCGTCAAACTCTTCATCGCCGTCCTCCGCGGTATCGGGCGGCTCATCGGGTTGCTGATCCTCCCGCTGGTCTGGCTTGTGCAGGCTATGGAACGGGGCCTGACGCGACTGTATGTGCCTGCCCTTCGATTCAGCCTTGCCAACCGCACAGTCGTTCTTTTCCTTACCGGGGCCGTCGCAGCCGGCGCCGTGTCACTGGTTCCGCGGCTCGGCACCGAATTGATCCCGCAACTCTCGCAGGGTGAGTTTTTTGTTGATGTCCGCCTACCGGCGGCAACGCCGCTGTCCGGCACCGACTCGGTGCTGCGACGGGCGCAGCGCGCGGCTTCCGACATCGATGGCGTGCGGCTGGCTTACGGGGTCGCCGGTACGGGAAATCGACTCGACGCCAGCCCGGTCGATGCCGGCGAAAACGCCGGACGCCTAACGGTGCTGCTCGCCGATAACGCGTCCCGCGCTGATGAGGAGCGCGTCATGGCCGAACTGCGTCGAGAACTGGCCGACCTGCCGGGCGCCACGTATGAGTTCAGCCGGCCGTCATTGTTCAGTTCCAGAACACCGCTCGAGGTGGAGGTGCGCGGCGAGCGGCTGGATGACGTGCAGCGCGCTGCCAATGTCGTCGCCGACATCATGGCCGCCGATCCTGTATTGACCGACATCCGATCATCGGTCGAGATGGGCAACCCTGAGATCCAGATCCACTTCGATCAGGCCCGCGCGGCTAATCTCGGGCTTCTCGTGCGGGACGTCGCCGATCGAGTGGTCACAAAGGTCCGCGGCACCGAAGCCACCCGGTATTCGATTCGCGACCGGAAAATCCCGATCCTCGTGCGCAGCATGGACACCGAAGCATCCTCGCTGGACGATATCAACAACCTGATTGTGAATCCTGAAAGTGCGCGCCCGATTTCCCTTGGCGCGATCGCCGACGTGGAGATCGCCATGGGGCCGTCCGAGATTCAACGCATCGACCAGGAACGCGTCGCTATCATCTCGGCCAACGTCTCGGGAAGCGATCTGGGCAGCGCTGCTCTACGGCTGGAATCCGCGCTGCTCGAGGCCCCTCTGCCGGCGAGCGTCGACGCTGCGGTCTCGGGGCAGAACGCGGAGATGAACGCGTCCTTCCGGTCCATGCAATTCACGCTGGCGTTCGCCGTTTTTCTGGTCTATCTCGTCATGGCGGCGCAGTTTGAGTCCATCGTTCATCCGTTTGTGATTTTGCTGACCATTCCGCTGGCGCTGGTCGGCGCGGTGTATGCGTTGTTCCTGACGGGCACCACCGTCAATGTTGTGGTGTTCATTGGCGCCATCATGCTGGCGGGTATTGTCGTGAATAACGCGATTGTCCTTGTCGATCTGATCAATCAACGCCGGGAAGACGGGCTCACCCGCCACAACGCCATACTGGACGCCGGCCGCGCACGCCTGCGACCAATTCTGATGACCACGGCCACCACAGCGCTCGGTCTGCTCCCGATGGCAATCGGTTTTGGTGAGGGCGCGGAGGTCCGCGCACCGATGGCCATCACCGTGATCGGTGGTCTGGTCCTGTCTACGTTGCTGACGCTCGTCGTCGTCCCCGTGGTGTACACGCTGCTCGATCGCGAGCGCACACGGGCGCCGGCGGCGGCAGTGCCATCGCCCCCACTGCAAGAGATCACCACATGATCCACACGTCGCTTGCGCTGCGCCGGCCGATCGGAACGGTCATGGTCTTTGTAGCGCTCGCGCTTGTCGGTCTGATTTCAAGCAAGCTGCTGCCGCTTGAGAAACTGCCCGATATCGAGTTTCCCGGCATCTTTATCGTGGTGCCCTACCCCGGTTCGACGCCCGAAGAAATCGAGCGGCGCATCACACGACCGATCGAGGAAACGCTCTCGACATTGAGCGGCGTGCGGCAAATCCGATCGCGGTCAGACAGCAATCAAACCGAACTTTTTCTGAGCTTTGATTGGCTCAGCGATGTTTCGACCAAGGGTATCGAGGCCCGGGCCCGTATCGACGGCATTCGAGACTCGCTCCCGCCCGACCTCGACAATATCCTGATCTTCACTGGTAGCACGAACGACCAGCCCATGCTCGCGCTGCGCATTTCGAGCGACCGCGATCTGTCCACGGAGTACGCGCTGCTTGACCGGGTGCTGAAGCGGCGCATTGAGCGCATCGAGGGCGTTTCAAAAGTCGAGTTGCAGGGCGTCAGCCCGGAGGAAATCCGCATCCTGCTCGACTGGAATCGCGTTGCGGCCCATCAGGTCGACATACGTGACCTGCGCGAGCGATTGCGCCGATCCAATTTTGCCGTCGGCGCCGGTCGCGTCACCGCCGGCGACCAACGTTTCCTCGTGCGTCCACTCGGGGAATACCGCTCGCTCGAGGATGTGCGCAACACGCCGGTGAATGACCGCGGGCTCATTCTCGCAGATATTGCGACTGTCGATCTGCGAACCCCCGAAGGCGACCACGGCCGTCACCTCGATCGCAAATACGCGATTGGTCTGCAAGTTTTCAAATCGACCGGCGCCAACATGGTGGACGTTGCCGACCGGATCATGCTCGAAGTGGCCGACGCCGCAAACGACCCGCGGATGACCGGCGTCAACATCTTCACACTGGAAAGCGGCGCGGACGAAGTGCGCACTTCGCTCAATGATCTCCTCGCAGCGGGCGCGCTGGGCGGCCTGCTCGCCATCGCGGTGCTGTATCTGTTCCTGCGTCAGATTGTGACCACTCTGATCGTCACGCTGAGCGTACCGTTCGCCCTGTTGATTACCTTAGCCGTTCTCTACTTCGCCGGACTTTCTCTCAACATCCTGACGCTGACCGGCCTGATGCTCGCCGTCGGCATGTTGGTGGATAACGCCGTGGTGATCACGGAGAACATCTTCCGCATGCGCCAGAACAATCCGGACGATCCCATTGGGGTGACCGAGCGCGCCGTGGGAAACGTGGGCATGGCTGTGACCGCCGGGACCGCGACATCGATCTGTGTTTTTGCACCGATCATGTTCAATCAGAACACGGACACGGCCGTCTTCATGACGCACGTGTCGCTGACCATTTCGGTTGCCTTGATTGCGTCGCTGATCATTGCGCAGACGCTGATCCCCATGCTGGCCGCGCGGGTCGCGCCGCCGCGCACGCGAGAGACCGGCAAATGGGTTGCACGGCTTCAGTCGGCCTACGCCCGCGGCCTGCAACTCGTCCTCAGACGCCGGGTCATCACCGGCATCCTCGCGATCGTCATTCTTGCTTCGATCAAGATTCCAATGGACTTCGTGAAGTTCGACATGTTTCCGCAAGAGTCCTCGCGTCGGATGTACCTTGGCTACTACCTGAACGGGCGCTACCCGCTGGAACGCGTAGAGGAGGCGGTAGACCGGGTCGAGGAGTATCTCTATAGCAAGAAGGACGAACTCGACATTCTGACGGTGTATTCGTACTACGCGGAAAACGAGGCCGGCTCCACCATCCTGCTCAATCCGAAGGAAAAGGCAACGCGCAACGCCCTTGACGTGATGGAGCAAATCGAGCGGGAGCTGCCGGAGATCATCATCGGCCGACCCGGCTTCAATCGCGATCGCGAGGGCGGTGCTGAAGGGGTCAGCGTGCAACTCAGCGGCGACTCCAGTGGGCTGCTGGCGGAGTTGGCGCCTGCCGTCATTCGACGGCTCTCCGCCATCGAGGGTCTGACCGATCTTCGCGAAGACATCGGCAACCGGGAGCAGGAGGTACAGATCGTTGTCGACCGGGAGCGCGCGGCGATTTATAACCTGACCGTCGAGTCCATCGCGCAAAGCGTATCGATTGCCATGCGCGGTGAGCGGCTGCGTGAGTTCCGGGGCTCGGACGGCGAGATCGCCATGCGACTTGCCATGCGCGACGACCATCAGGAATCGATGGACTATCTGGCGGCGCTGCCGCTATACAGCCCCGATGGCGGGCGCACTGAGTTGGCCAGCGTCGCCAACTTCGAAATAAAACAGGGCGCGCGCGAATTGCGCCGCATTGACCGTACGTCGGCGCGGGTCATTCGGGCCGAATTGAAAGACGGCATCGCTCTTGAGGACGCCAAGGCGAGTATTGAAAAGGCCATGGCCGATTTTGCGCTGCCCGCTGGCTATCGCTGGAAGCTGGGGCAGGGCTTTACACGTCACGACGAGGCTATGGAGATGATGCTGGTCAACGTCGTGCTCGGCATCGCGCTGATTTTCGTGGTGATGGCGGCACTGTTCGAGTCCGTGCTTTATCCCCTGTCGATCATCACATCGATTGCCTTTTCGATGGTCGGCGTCTTCTGGTTTTTCATGCTGACCGGCACGACGTTTTCTTTCATGGCCACCATCGGCATCCTGATTCTGATCGGTGTTGTGGTGAACAACGGCATCGTGCTGGTGGATCACATCAACCATCTGCGCTGGCAGGGCATGGCCCGCGACGACGCCATCGCCAAGGCCGGACAGGATCGGCTGCGTCCAATCCTGATGACCGTCGCCACCACTGTGCTGGGCCTGGTGCCGCTTTCAGTGGCCACAACCCAGATCGGCGGCAATGGACCGCCCTACTTTCCCATGGCGCGCGCGATCATCGGCGGATTGACGTTCTCGACCGTAACATCGCTGTTTCTGGTGCCCTACGTCTACGTTCTGCTGGACAGCATGGCGCGATCATGGCGCAAGGTCCTGCGCACGGCGACGGCCTAACGCAACAGCACCGCTCCCAGATCCCAGTAGTCGTCAACGAGCACATCCACGTCGAGCGGCATGCTCGTCATCAGATCTGGGTCACTCGACAGATCACGGCTGATCGACCCGAGGGTTTGTGCAGCCGGCACCGTGTCGTCGTCCTTGGTGAAACTGGCGGCCGCGCGCAGGAACTTGGCGCGTTCGCGCAAGGAACTGGCCAGGCCACCACCCGACGTCAGATCGTCGACCGCCTGCGAGACTCGATGAATCAGGAACTCGCAGTCCTCGCGCGCACCGAACTCGACAGCCCCCAACGGCTTCAGCGTAGTGGAACGCGCAAGCTCGCCGAGTCCGCCCTTTTCAAATTTGAGGCACAGCTCCTGTGCCAGAGCAATGACGGCGAGGTTGACCATGCGTTTGCCTTCAAGACTGAGCGATTTTTCAGCAGGCCATGTACTGCTTTCGATCTTGATGCGTCGATCGAACAGCGCTTGCACGTGTGACCGCGAGGCCACCTGACGCTCGCGGCACTCATCGATCTGAGGCGCAAGACGCTTTCGAGCAAAGAATTTGAGCCAGCCCGTGCTGGCATCGTATTCCGCCTGCAGGCGCTGAAGTTCGTCCGCAACAGACTTTGCATCTGACTTGGCTCGCTCGATTTCGGTCGTTACCGATGTAAGGTCGGCTTCGCGCTTCTGATTAAAGCGCATGACCTGTTTCTTGTGCTCGCGCTCGGTCTGCTGAGCGATAAGGTCGTCACGAAAGCTGATCAAATGCGTATTCGCCGTGCGCCACAGTCCTCGCAGATGGTAGTAGGCCAGCGCCGGGAACGCGGTGCGCGAATCGGACAGCGCGCGTTCGAGGCCCTCCCTCTCGCGCCGCGCACGGGCAATCTCGGCGTCCCTGCGCGCGATCTCATCATCTTTGGCTACGAGGTCCTCGCTCAGTCGGGAGAACCGTTTCTTAAGGTCAGCGCGGCTCCAGAACAAATCTAGTAATTGATCATCGGGCAGCTTCTTGACGTCGGCTGCGGTAACACCGGCATCGCCGGCGATCCGCGCAGCATCAAATTCGGGGTCGCCGCTTTCCAGCGGCGTGCTGGACACAACCGATGCCATGGGTGCCCTGCCTACTCGTTTCCGGGGGCGCTTCGCTCAAATCGGTGGCCGAGATCAATGCAGTACTCGAGCCATTTGTTGAGCATGGTGTTCAGCGTCCAGCGACGCTGCAGTTCGTCGCCCACCTCCAGATCAAACGGACGCAGGACGTCGCGGCGCGGTGCCGAAAAACAGCTCATGGCTTCGGCAAGACGCGCGTCATGATAAACACGCACCTCGAGGTCAGGATCCGCAACCCGCTCATTGCCATCGTCAAACCAGTACGTCATACGGAACGTTGTGGTGTAACGCTGCACATCCTGCACGCTGGCGTGCAGCGTGAGGTTCTCGTTTACCCGGGACTGGTAGTAGCCCCCGAGCTCGTCGAGATTGCCAAGCAGAAACCCGAGCCGCACGAAGTTGCTCTCGTACAGACTCATCAACGCCGTGAAGGTCTGCGGACGCGTTGCGCGGGGCAGAACAATACGGCTGTCGCTGGGCGACGTTGTCGTGGGGTCGGATCGCATCTTGGCAATATAGCACAGGGGTTTGCGCCGTCTTTCGGCATAAGTGGATGCTGCGCGACGATACAAAACGTGACACGGACACCGGTCACATTATGGTGTGCCCGTCTCTACTCTGGTTCGAGTTCTCGCCGTCTAAGATCTTTCTCGTGCAGCACACGCGCCGCAATTTCTTCGACGGACGTACTGGTTGTGTCCATGTACGGAATGCCGTAGCGCCGGTAGAGACTCTCGGCCTCACGCAGTTCAAAGTTCACCTGCTGTGGCGAGGCGTATCGACTATCCGGGCGACGCTCGTCTCGAATTTGACGTAAGCGCGTCGCGTCAATGGTGAGACCGAAAAGGCGTGACTTGTAGGCATCGATGTCCTTAGGCAATCGCCGCCGCTGGAACTCATCCTCCGTGAGCGGAAAATTGGCCGCATATACGCCGTGCTGCAGAGCGAGATACAGGCAAGTCGGCGTTTTTCCGCAGCGCGATACCCCGACCAGAATCACCTCCGCCTTGTCGAAGCCGTCGACGCGCATGCCGTCGTCGTTCTCCATCGCAAAATTAATGGCGTCGATGCGTCTGAGATACGACGCGGAATCGGCGCGGCCATGTGCGCGCCCGGTGGTGTGGGAGGATTTGACCTCCAGTTCTCGCTCAAGCGGGTCAATAAACGCGCCGAAGAAATCGAGAAACAGTCCGTCGCAGCCGGCCACCACGTCGCGTAGGTTCTCCTCAACAAACGTTGCGAACACGATCGGACGGAAACCCTCCACCTGCGCCGTCAGATTGATCCGGCGTACGGCCTCGCGTGCCTTGTCAACCGAACGGATAAATGGCAGGGTGATGCGCCGAAATTGGACGTCCTCGAACTGCGTCAAGAGGCTTTGTCCAAGGGTTTCCGCGGTAATGCCCGTCTGATCGGATACGAAGAAAACGGTACGTTTTCTCATCGGTCTGGTTCGCTCCCCATCGCAGCCCGTCGCAGCGTGCTCGTCATAGTACTAGGTAGACCCCGTGCAAAACTACACCCGCAAATTCGAAACCCTCGGCCTGGCCGATCTGGATCAGGTCGGCGGCAAGAACGCCTCCCTCGGTGAGATGATCGGCGCGCTCAGCAATCTGGGTGTCGAGGTGCCGGGCGGGTTCGCCACAACGGCGGACGCCTTCCGCGAATTCCTCAAAGTGGATGGCCTCGCCGATCGGATCAACCGGACACTCGACACGCTGGATGTCGACGACGTGGATGCGCTGGCGAAAACCGGAAAGCAGATCCGGCAGTGGGTCATCGACCAACCGTTCCCGACCGAACTGCAACAGGCGATCGTGAGCGGTTACCACGAACTGGGCGACGACGTGGACGTCGCGGTTCGCTCATCCGCTACGGCGGAAGACCTTCCCGATGCATCGTTCGCCGGGCAGCAGGAGACGTTTCTGAACGTGCGTGGTGCCGATGAGGTGCTGCTGAAGGTCAAGGAAGTGTTTGCATCGCTCTTTAACGATCGAGCGATCAGCTACCGTGTGCATCAGAATTTTGCGCATGCCGATGTCGCCCTGTCCGCAGGCATACAGCGCATGGTGCGCTCGGACGTTGGCACCAGTGGCGTCATGTTCACGCTCGATACCGAATCGGGATTCCGCGACGCGGTATTCGTCACCGCGTCCTACGGTCTCGGAGAGACCGTCGTCCAGGGTGCCGTCAATCCCGACGAGTACTACGTCTATAAGCCGGCGCTTGCCAACGGGCACTACCCCATCGTCCGGCGCAATCTTGGCGGCAAGGCCATCAAGATGGTGTACGGACAAAGTGGCGGCGTGGAGACCGTCAATGTCGACGACGCCGATCGCGTCCGATTTTGCTTGAGCGATGATGACATCACGGCGCTCGCACGACAGGCCGTGACCATTGAAGAGCACTACGGTCGTCCGATGGACATCGAGTGGGGCAAGGACGGTCGCGACGGTCGACTGTTCATTTTGCAGGCTCGACCGGAAACCGTCCGCAGTCGCACAACCGCGCAGGTCATCGAGCGCTACACGCTTAAAACCCGCGGCGACGTACTGTGTGAAGGGCGCAGCATCGGGCACCGCATTGGAGCGGGCGTGGCGCGCGTCATCAAGAGCGCATCGGAAATGAACCGCGTACAACCTGGCGACGTATTGATCAGCGACATGACCGATCCGGACTGGGAACCGGTCATGAAACGCGCGGCCGCGATTGTGACCAACCGCGGCGGGCGCACCTGCCACGCCGCGATCATCGCACGCGAGTTGGGTATACCCGCGGTTGTTGGCACGGGCAATGCGACCCGCAGCATCGCAGATGGCGATCCCGTGACCGTGTGTTGCGCCGAGGGGGACACGGGTACGGTCTACGCCGGTCAGCACGAGTTCGACCATGACGAACTCGAGCTCAATTCCCTCCCGGACGTCCCGGTCAAGATCATGATGAACGTGGGCAATCCTGACCGCGCGTTCGACTTTGCAGCCCTGCCCCACGCCGGCGTTGGGCTCGCGCGCCTCGAGTTCATCATCAACCGCATGATCGGCGTACATCCGCGGGCCCTGCTGGATTTCGACACACTCGACAGCGACCTCAAGGCCACAATCTCCGAGCAGATGCGCGGCTACGGCTCGCCGCGCGACTTTTTCGTGAAGCGCCTCGCCGAGGGCGTTGCAACCATCGGTGCCGCGTTCGCGCCGGAGAAAGTCATTGTTCGCCTGTCCGACTTCAAGTCGAACGAATACGCCAATCTGATCGGCGGCACGCTCTTCGAGCCGCACGAAGAGAACCCGATGCTCGGCTTCCGCGGGGCGTCGCGCTACGTCAGCGAGAATTTCCGCGATTGCTTCGAGATGGAGTGCGAAGCGTTGCGTTTTGTGCGAAATGAGATGGGACTCACGAACGTTGAGATCATGGTGCCATTCGTGCGGACCGTGGACGAGGCCCGCGCGGTCAGTGAGCTACTCGCCGAATACGGACTGGCGCGCGGCAGTAACGGTCTGCGCCACATCATGATGTGTGAGTTGCCGTCGAATGCATTGCTTGCCGACGACTTCCTTGAGTACTTCGACGGTTTTTCGATCGGCTCGAACGACCTGACGCAGTTGACGCTCGGCCTTGATCGCGATTCGGCGATCATCGCAGACGCATTCGACGAGCGGAACGCCGCCGTCAAGGTACTGCTCGAGCGCGCCATTTCCGCGTGCACCAAAGCCGGCAAGTACGTCGGCATCTGCGGTCAGGGGCCCTCGGATCATCCCGATCTGGCAAAGTGGCTGCTCGAACAGAACATTGAAAGCATGTCCCTGAATCCCGATACGGTGATCGAGACGCGTCTGTTTCTCGGCGGCGTCGAGGTGTAGAACACCGGGCTACTCGGCGGCGCTCACCACCACCGCAAGCCAGCGACCGGTCGG
>JBCCMA010000095.1:0-13836 GCA_039026595.1 Pseudomonadota bacterium | reverse complement strand
GGGCGGGCCGGTCGCACGCCACAGCACCCATGTTCTTTTTTATGGCGAATCAGGAACCGGTCGTGAGGCATTCGCTCGCTATCTGCATTCGCTGAGCGGCCGCGCGTCGGGGCCATTTGTGTCGGTGATCGGTGGCGCGCTGACCGAACAGAACGCCGCGGAAACGCTGCTGGGTGAAGATGGCCGCAGTGGTGTTTTGACGCGCGCGCAGGACGGCGCGTTGTTTCTGAGCGGCCTCGATGACCTGTGCGATGCGGCTCAGCGAATACTGCTGGGCGTGCTCGAGGCCTCGTCGGTGGACACGCCGCGTGGGGCCGAACGGCTGAGCTCACTGGTGATTGCTGCATCAGGTGAGGCCGCTTTCGCCGGCAACAGCGGACTACGCGCCGAACTGATGTCGCACTTGAGCGTGGTGCAGCTGCGCGTGCCGCCGCTGCGTGAATACAGCGAAGATGTCCCGGAGCTGCTGAACCACTTTTCGGACAAGCTGGCGGACAGCGAGGGGCTGCCCATACGCAAGTTTGCGGTGGCGGCGCAGAATCGGCTGCGGCATTACCCGTGGCCGGGCAATATTCGTGAGTTGCGCAATCTCGTCCACCGGTTGCTGGTCACCGGGCAAGGCGACATTGTCACGCTCGAAGAGGTGGAGCGTCACCTCGACGCGGCCACCGATACGGCCGGCCCCATGTTCAACGAAGACTGGCTAGCGCTGCCGATGCGCGAAGCGCGCGAGCAATTCGAGCGCGCGTATCTGAAAATGCAGCTTGATTTGTGCGGTGGCAAAGTCGGGAAGCTGGCACAGCGCGTGGGCATGGAGCGAACGCATTTGTATCGCAAATTGCGGTCTCTCGGCGTGGTCTATGGCCAGGAGAGCAGCGAGACCTGAGCGTTACTCCACGCCGGGTATGGCAGGTCGGTTCTCACGGTATTTCTTGAGCGCGGCTTGCGCCTGATCCAGAAGGATACGGTTCGTGGCGCGTTCTTGTTGCAGCGAGACCAGGCGACGCTGCAGCCTCGAGACTTCCGTGCGAACCCGGCCCATTTCCGCCGATGAACGGTTGGTCGAACTGTTGAAAAGCTGTTCCTGCCGGCTGACCTCATTACGCACGTCGCGTACGCGGCGATCTGTTCGGTTGAGATTCCGGTCGGCCTCGCGCACCGCCTCGTTAAGCTCAAACTCCTCATACCCAATGCCGTAGGCGTAGACGAAACCGGGCTCCAGATCGCCGGGGCAGTTGAACGCGTACTGACCGCCGTCGAGCCCGAAAGTATAGGCACTGGCGGGCAGACAAAACGTTCGCAGTCCGGTGTTGTATCCCTGGCCATAGGCCGCCATATCCGCCGATGGGCATGCTGCAGCCACCGCGTCGCGCCGGCTTTCCGGTGCCCCCGCAAGCGCATCGCGCTCACCGGCGCTTGACCAGCTGTCGGGCTGGCAGTCGATCCGGGCTCCCGAGCTGCCGCCTGGGCCCGAGGCGCAGCCGACCAGGGCGATCAAGGCTGCGGCGTGAATGACGTAAAGACGTCTGCGTGCAGAGAAGGTATCCATGATTCGAAGATAGCACGTGCGATCGCACATGCCCGAGCGGTGTCAACGTCGGCGCGGTTGCAGCGACGTCAGGAAACCCGTGAGGGCGTCGCTGACCTCATCAGGCGTTTCGACAGGGGGACAATGCGCCGCTTTCGCGCTGGTCAGGCAGCGCGCGCCGGAGATCGCGTCCGCCAGTGCTTTTGATTCGCGCACTGGACAGATCGTGTCGCGTTCGCCAGCCAGCACCAGAGTCGGGATGTTAATGTCACCAACCCGTTCAGTCAGCGTGTCGCGCTGGGCGTAGGCGCGAAGGCTTCGGGCCATGGCGCTGCCGTCCTGCCGGCAAAACTCGTTGTGCCAGTGCTCCACCTGAATACGTCGATCCTCGTCGCGCAGGAAATGCTGCCCAAACAGGTTCTGCATAAGCCGGCCGGCGAACAGTTTCGGCCCGATCAACCGCATGGCAAAACCAAGGGCCTGATACTGGCGTTTACGCTCGACGCTGTCGCCGTGGGCCGTAGCCGAGATCAGTGTCAGCGAGCGCACGAGTTCGGGGCGGTCGAGCGCGAGGTGCAGCGCAATGGTGGCGCCCATCGCGCACCCCACGATATGACACGGTCCATACTGTCCTGTGGAGATAAGTCGCGCGATGTCGGTTGCGATTTCCGGCATCGCGTAACCGCGCGTCGGGGCGCTGGACCGCGCATGCCCCCGCAGATCGAGCGACACGCAGCGGTAGCGGTTGCGCAGAGCAAGCGCCTGGGCGTGCCACGCCCGCCCGCTCATGAACAGGCCGTGAAGAAAGATCACCGTGTGCAGGCCGGTGCCTGCTTCTTCGACGAAGTATTCGCAGCCGCGAATCATGCGCCGTGACATGCGTACGCCTCGGAAATATGTCCGGAAAGGCTAGCAAGGAAGCCGCCGGGTGTCAGGACTGGCTGAACATAATTCACTATTCAGTGATGCGGATCAGCAGAACCTCGATATTGTTGTCGCCCAGACGGCTCAGCAGCCCTTCAACGCGCTCAAGATCGGCCTCGGGTCCGATGCGCACGCGGTAGAACGTGGCGTCGTCGAGGGCCACGCGCTGAATCTTGCTCTGGATGCCAAGCAGTGCAACGGTCGCCTTGCGCCGTTCGGCATCGTCTTCCCGTCGGTAGGCCCCCACCTGCAACAGGTAGGTGCCGGGGGTAGTGACGGTAGGTTGTGGGCTCGGCTCGGTCAGTTGCTCGTTTTTTTCGGGCAGGATCACCTCGTAGTTCACCAGCCAGTCCCAGAAGGGATAGCGCCGGACGTCATCGTCGTTCACCTCACGCGCCTTCGGTGTGGCATCCCGCTTCGAAGCCGGCGCGGTCTGTTCCGTGGCCGGCTCTGGCGGCGGCTCTTCAGGCGGCGGCATGCTGCGGGCGGATGCCGCCGTTTGAGGTGCGGGCGTTGGTGTCAGCAGGTAATACATGACGGCCGCCGCAATCACGCCGAGCGAAAAGCCCGCGAGCAGAAATTGCACCGGCGACGCACGCTCGTCCGTGCGGCGCCGCGGGCGGGTTTTTTTCTTCCGGCGTTTGTAATCGCGTGGCACGACGCTTACATACGTGCCGGGGCGCTGACGCCCAGCAGACCCAGTCCGTTGCGCAGGACCTGCCGCGTGGCGCGAACCAGCGCGACGCGCGCATCGCGCAGGGCGTGATCATCAATGATGACGCGGCAGTTGCGATCGTTGTAGAAGCTGTGCAGGTCCGCCGAAAGTTCACGCAGGTAGTGCACGATGGTCTGCGGTGCGCGATCGCGCGCAGCAATGGCGACCTGCTCGGGGTAACGCGCCAGCGTCTTGATCAGTGCAAGCTCCTTGTCCTGCTCAAGCCGCGCGATGTTTTCGCGCGCCCGCGATTCGTCATGCGTGAGCTGTTGTTCAGGCAGCTTCTCGAGCATCTGGCAGATCCGGGCATGCGCGTACTGGACGTAGTACACCGGATTTTCCTCGCGCTTGCTCTTGGCCAGGTCCAGATCGAAGTCCAGGTGCTGGTCATTGGAACGCAGGACATAGAAGAACCGGGCGGCATCATTGCCGACCTCATCGCGCAGCTCACGCAGGGTGACGAACTGCCCGCCGCGCGTCGTCATCGCCACTTTTTCGCCGTTGCGGAACAAGCTCACGAACTGCATCAGCTGCACCTCGAGGCTGTCGCCCGGCTGGCCCATGGCTTCCAGACCCGCGCGGACCCGCGCGACATACCCGTGATGGTCCGAGCCAAGAATGTCGAGCAACCTATCGAAGCCGCGCAAGCGTTTGTCGAGGTGATACGCAATGTCCGAGGCGATGTACGTGCGCTGGCCGTTGGCGCGGACCACTACCCGGTCTTTGTCGTCGCCATAGCGTGTGGCCTTGAACCAGACGGCACCGTCCTGTTCGAACGTGTTGTCGTGATCTGCGAGCCGTTCCAGCGCTTTGTCGACCGTTCCATCGCCGGTGAGGCTGCGCTCGGAAAAGTAGGCGTCCATCGTCACGCCGAACCCCGCCAGATCGTCGCGAATATCATCGAGAATGGCGTCGAGCCCGGTGCGGTGAACGCGCTCGTACGCATCGTCGCCAAGCAGGTCGCGTGCGCGCGCAATCACTGCGTCGATATAGGCGTCCTTGTCGCCTCCGTCCGCTTCGTCCGCTGGCAGGCCGGACACAACGGCGTCCGCCGCGTGCCGCAGCGCGTCCCCTTCTGAGTTGTGAAGGCCCGCGGCAATGGTCTTTATATAGTCGCCGCGATAGCCATTGGCCGGAAACGGCACGGTTTCGCCCGCGTGCTCCAGATAGCGAAGCCATACGCTCGCCGCCAGAATATCCATTTGTCGGCCGGCATCATTGACGTAGTACTCCTTGGTGACGTCGTGTCCGGTGGCCTTAAGCAATGCTGACACGCATTCGCCATAGGCGGCGTGGCGACCGTGGCCGACATGCAACGGGCCGGTGGGATTGGCCGAGACAAATTCGACCAGCACTTTCTCACCCTGTCCGGTATTGCTTTGACCGTATCGCTCACCGGCGTCCAGAATCTGGAAAACCAGCGCCTGCGCCTGACCGCGTGCGAGCGTGAAATTGATGAACCCGGGGCCCGCGATCTGCACGCTGTCTATGGCGTCATTGTCCGGCAGCGCGCCCACAATTTTTTCGGCGAGCGCACGGGGCGGCAGACCGGCTTTTTTGGCCAGTGCCATGGCCACGTTGCTGGCGAAGTCACCGTGTTTCGGGTCACGTGTGCGCTCCACCGCGACCGAAATCGGGACCTCAAGATCAGGTAACTCGGCTTTGAGCGCGTGGAGCGCGTCACCGACGATTTGGGCGATGTGGTCTTTCACGGGTTCACCGAAGAACAAAGCGCGAAAGTGTACCGGGCGAATGTGCGGCTTGCACCAGCACCGCAGCGGCGTATCGGTCAGTACAGGTCCACCGGATCGACATCGATGGAGATTCGGACGCGGTTGTTCCGGGTCAGATCATTAATCTGTGCACGCAGCCGAAAGAGCGCGTTGGCAAGCTGTCGTCGATCACCGCTTTGCAACAGGAGCTGACTGTGAAACCGGGCGGCTCTAAAGCGCATCGGGGCGTCGGCCGGGCCGAGTACCGTTACACCGGGCAGTGGGCCCAGAGCGTTTCGCAAGTTGGACAGCGCGGCGAGCCCCGTGTTTTCGCGGGTGCTGCGGGCGCGAAGCAGTGCCACGTGCGCAAAGGGTGGCCAGCTCGCCTCGCGCCGAGTCTGCATGGCGCGTTGGGCGAACGCCGCGTAGCCGCCGTTGATCAATTCGGCGAACAGCGGGTGTTCGGGGAAGCTGGTCTGGATCAGCACCTCTCCGGCACGATCCCCGCGACCGGCGCGCCCGCACACCTGTACGAGTGTTTGTGCCAGCCGTTCATCGGCGCGGAAGTCCGCGCTGAACAACCCGTGATCCGCATTTAAAACACCCACCATCGCGACGCCGGGGAAATGGTGACCTTTCGTGAGCATCTGGGTGCCCACCAGAATATCGATCTGACCCTTGCGCATGCGGTTGAGTGTTGTCGCCAGCGCACCACGGCGGCGAGTACTGTCGCGGTCCATGCGCGCGACGCGCGCACGGGGGAACAGCTCCGCCAGAAGCGCCTCGATACGTTCGGTGCCCTGGCCCACCGGTTTGTGCGTTGCCCCACACTCGTTACAGGTCTCCGGCGCCTTCCGGGCGGAACCGCAGTGATGACACCTGAGGGCGCCGTGGCGATGGTGATAGGTCATATTGGCGTCACAGTCGGTGCACCGCGCGATGGCACCGCAGCCGCTGCAGAACCAGGCGGGGGCATAGCCGCGCCGATTCAGGAACAGCATGACCTGCGCGCCCTCGTCCACGTGCCGACGCATCGCATTGACGAGCGTGGCGCTCAAGCCGTTTTCGATGGACTCCTCCCGCAGGTCAACAAGCTGCAGATGCGGGTCGGTGCCCGGCCCGACGCGTTCGGGCAGTTCGAGCGCCTTGTAACGACCAGCGGCGACGTTGTGCAGGGACTCGAGTGTGGGCGTGGCGCTGCCCATGACGATGGGAATATCGTGCCGACGCGCCAGATAGACCGCCACGTCACGCGCGTGGTAGCGGAATCCCTCCTGTTGCTTGAAGGACCCGTCGTGTTCTTCGTCAACCACGACGATGCCCGGCGTATGCAGTGGCGTGAACACGGCGGACCGCGTGCCAATAACCACTGCGGCCCGTCCGGCGCGAGCATCGCGCCAGGCGCTGGCCCGCTCGGTCTGGTTCAGTCCGGAATGCAGCGCGACGATGGGCGCGGCAAAGCGCCGTTCAAAGCGCGTGACCAGTTGCGGCGTCAGCGCAATCTCCGGGACCAGAACCAGAGCCTGCCGGCCGGCCTTCAGCACATGTTCGATGGCGCGCAGGTACACCTCGGTCTTGCCACTGCCCGTGACGCCGTTCAGCACGAAGGTCTGAAAGTTCGATGACGCGTTGATGGCCGCGAGCGCTGACGCCTGCGCGTCACTCAACTCGGGGCCCTTCGCTACGTTGTCATGGCGGAAGTCCCGGGCACCGCCGGCCCGTTGCTCATAGCGTGTCAGCCAGCCGCGTTGTTCGAGCCGCCGCAGCGCTGCCGGGACGCTGCGATGCAACGATTTGAGTTGTGCAACCGGCAAAGGGCCGTCGGCGCCGTTCAGCCGCGACACAATGGCCTTTTGGCGCGGGGCGCGGGCCAGCGTGGGGTCATCGGGTTGCGCCTGTTCGGTCAGTCGCACCATTTGAACGATGTCTTCGGCAGGGGCGCCCTCGCGCAACCGCTTTGGCAGGGTCCCCACGATCACCTCACCGATCGGGTGCTGGTAGTAGCTCGCGGCAAACGTGAGCACCGCGAGCGTGTTGGCATCGAGCAAGGGCGCGTCGTCGATGACCTCAGAAATGGACTTGATTCGGCTTTGATCGATGTCGGAACTGGCCGTGCCGTCCACCACAATGCCGACTTCATGGCGTCGTCCGAAGGGCACCCGGACCCGCTGTCCCTCTAAAAGCGGCGTGCTCGAAAAGTAGTCAAAAACCCTGAGTAGCGGTACCGCGACAGCTACTTTACAGATAATGCGATTTGTCAAGGGTCAATTGCCGGGTTGCGGCTGTGGATAACTTTGTGAATAAACGACCTCCCGGCGCCGTTGTCTGTCGAGTTTGGCCGGGCTGCAGTGGACGGCCCCATTCTGTGGCAAAACACGAATGTCATATAAATCAATGTGTTATATTTTAGCCCGGGTTGTCAAAAAAGCGTCAAATCATTGACACATAAGCGTAATTCGGATTGTGCACAACCTTCGTGGACGTCGGCGTCAACCGACCCGTCGTCGGGCCGTTAAAGTACGTGAGAGGGTAGCCCCGCACCAGTCCGCCGAGGCTGGAGTGCCGCCGGGAGTGGTCAACTGGAACAACGCGCAGAACTGGAACGTTTTCTGGCTGGCGCCGAGCGGCGCGCGTTCGCGCACGCCAATTTTGCGCTGCGCAATCGGGACGACTCGCTGGACGCGATACAGGACGCCATGATGAAGCTGGCGATGCACTACGCGGATCGGCCGCCCGACGAATGGCCGGGCCTGTTCCATCGGATTCTTGAAAACAGGATCTGCGATGTTCAGCGCCATCGAACGGTGCGGGCCCGGGTGCTCCATTTGTGGCCAGGTCGACGGGCGGGGGATGACGCCGATACTGACGATCTGGTCGCGAACGCCTCTGACACGGCGGCCGCGGCGCCGGACCGGGCGGCGGGAAATGACGCCGCAATGGCGGCGCTCTATGGGGCGTTGAGTGGCCTGCCGCGCCGCCAGCGGGAAGCGTTTGTACTGCGGACGTTACACGGCTTGAGCGTGGAGCAAACGTCGCGCGCGATGGCCGTGTCGGCCGGCAGTGTGAAAACGCACCTGTCGCGCGCCATGGCGAAGTTACGGACCCAGCTTGGTGAATTTGATCGAAATGGAGCGGATGTCACATGAACGACCACACCCAGTCCGAACGGATCGACAGACTGCGTCGTGCGCTCGACGAGGCGGCAGCCGGGATGGATCATACCGACTGTGAACGATTGGCCAACGCGCGCCGCCGGGCGTTGGATTCGGCGCTGTCAGCCGGAACCGGACTGGCACGATACAGGTACGCTGCGGCAGCGTGCGTCGTGCTGGGACTGACCTTTGTACTGGCTCAGATCCTGAACCGGCCGATGGATTCCGAATCGACCTCGCACCTGACGCCATCTCTGCCGGCGCCCGAACTGATCGCAGATCTCGAGTTGCTGGGTGCCGAGGACGAGCTCGCGCTGCTTGAGGATCTGGAGTTTCTTGCGTGGCTCAGCACCGTGGAGGACGACCGCTCATGACCCGACTCTGTGCAAGGGCGCTGCTTGTGGCGGTGGTGTTTTGCGTGATCTTGCCGTCCGCGTTCGGGCAATCGGCGCCGACCTGGCATGAGCTCACCGACGCGCAGCGCGAACTTCTGGCGCCAGTCCGTGATCGTTGGTCGTCGTTACCGGCGCCGCAGCGCCAACGGCTGGCGAACGGCGCGGCAAAATGGAAGGACATGACGCCTTTGCAGCGCGAGCGAGCGCAGGAGAAGTTTGACCGCTGGCGCGAGATGACCGATCAACGGCGGACGAAGTTGCGCCAACTGCACACGCGCTGGCGCGCTTTGGCGCCGGAACATCGCAAACTGATTCGCCAAAGCTACAAGCGTTGGCGGTCGCTTGCGCCGGATGAGCGCAGGGCGCTGCGCGAGCGCTACGTCAATCTCTCGCCTGAGGGTCGACGAGAATTCCGGCAGCGGCTGCGGGAGCGCGCGCGAGAGCGTGACCGCGATTAAAGCGGTCCGGTTGCATTCGAGGCGGACTTCTGGAATAACCGACGGCAGCTCATGATTCCGATATCGCAACAAGTTTTGCGCACGGACGTCTCGGGCATGCCACTGGAGTGGATTGATTACCGCGACGCCGTGCGCCTGTATCACACCGAACAGGTGGCCTACGCGTGTGGCTCGTCGCTTTACACACTGCACGGTGGCTACAGCGCGCTAACCGGTGAACGCAGTACCGTCGAGGTGAACTCGATCATCGCCACACACGGTGACACCCACACCCTGGGCCGTGCCCGTGGCGACTACACGCCCCCACTGAACAATCAGACGCTGTTCAAGCGCGACGGTTTTCTTTGCATGTATTGCGGGGAGCGCTTTCTCTCAAGCCAGCTTTCGCGTGACCATATCCGGCCCATTAGCCAGCGCGGCGAAGACCACTGGAATAACGTGGTGGCCGCATGCCGTCGGTGCAACAACTACAAGGCGGGGCGCACGCCTGAGCAGGCGGGCATCGAACTGATTGCGGTGCCGTTTACACCGACCTACGCGGAATACATCTATCTCAAGGGGCGCCGCGTTCTGGCGGATCAGATGGAATACCTCGTGGCGCACTTTCCGCGGCGGTCGCCGCTGCACGATCGCATCGCCAACTGGTTGGCCGATCCCGGTCACTGACGCGGCGGCACGATGCCGCCGCACCAGACGTTTTGACGAGCCCTACTGGCCGTAGGACTGGCGTGAATACCCGGCCGGAATCTCGAAGATGGCCGAATCGATGCCTTTAGTATCCACACTCTCCAGCATGGTGACCTTGCCGTTGCCCTCGGCCACTTTGATCGCCACGCCGTCGAGGTCGCTGGCGCTGGGCATCATGGCGCCGCCGCCGAACTGCTCAGCGGATTTCTGCATCATCTCCATCGCACGATTCATGGTCTGGTAGTCCGCGTCGGACAAACCGATCGTGTTTGGCTTGGCGACGCACACATTGGCGGTGCCTCCGTTAAGACCACTGACCGACGCCATCTTGCAGCTGTATCCGGCAATCATGTCCGAATCGCCGCTGAAGCTCACCGAGATCGGCGCAGCCTTCAGTTTTTCGCCCAGCAGCATTTTCCGCGCCTGCGGTGGCATCATCTTCATCGCCATTTCACGTTCTTCCGGGCTCATTTTTTCAAGCTCGGCCATGGCGGCTTTCATCATGCCGTCCATCTGGCCGCTGATTTCGGTCATGGCTGCCTCGTCGATCACGACATAGCCTTTCTGATCGTGGTTGATCATGGTCAGGCCATCGCTCTTGCTGTCGTAAATCAGGCCAACCTGGCCGCCGTTACTGAAGGCCACTTTGCCGCCGCTGATGTGGATCGTCACCGGACCGTCGGCGCTGTTGTTCATTTTGATGCTCGCGTCGGCGAGGGCGGGCGCGGCAAGGGCCAGCGCGAGAATTGAAATACCTGTCTTGTACATGGTTTCTCCGTATTGGTTCGGCGCCCGCCCAACCGGCGTGCGGTCTCCTGCGACGGGCGTTAAGGTAGAGCACGTCGGGTTGACGCGCAATTTGAGTGAAGGGCCTTGATCTATCTCGTCGACGCCAGTGTCTACGTGTTTCGAGCGTATTACTCCGTGCCGGACGCTATGACGGACGCCAGCGGGCGCCCGACCAATGCGGTGTACGGGTTTACGCGGTTTCTGATTGAATTACTTGAAGAAACCGCGCCTTCGCACATCGCTGTTGCATTTGACGAGTCTCTGTCCACTTCGTTCCGTAACGACATCTATCCGGCGTACAAAGCCAACCGCGAGCCGGCCCCGGAGGACCTGCAGCGGCAGATTGCGTGGTGCCAGCAGGCCGCACAATCGCTGGGCCTGGTCACGCTGGCGGACGGGCGCTACGAAGCGGATGACCTGATCGGCACGGTGGCGCGGCTGGCCCGGGCGGCGGATGTGCCCTGCACGGTCGTGACGCGCGACAAGGATCTGGCCCAATTACTCACGCCCGGTGACATTTTTTACGATTTTGCAGGCGGCACGCGCTACGGGCATTCGGATGTGCGTGAGAAATTCGGTACCACACCCGAGCGAATCGCCGATTTTCTGTCGCTGACGGGCGACAGCGTCGACAACATTCCCGGCGTGCCGGGCATCGGGAAGA
Organism: Pseudomonadota bacterium; assembly: GCA_039026595.1. GTDB lineage: Bacteria > Pseudomonadota > Gammaproteobacteria > Steroidobacterales > JBCCMA01 > JBCCMA01. The sequence continues at coordinate 2,812 of JBCCMA010000095.1, read as the reverse complement.
AAACCGCGTCGGCGATTTTTGATGTGTACGCCAGCCTCGACGACGTCTACGCCGATCTGGACGGGGTTGCGACCTTGAGTGTGCGCGGGGCACGGACGTTGCCGGCCAAGTTACAGGCGCACCGAGATGCGGCCTATCTGGCGCAGCGACTGACCCGGATTGCGTGCGACGCGCCGGTGCCAGCCGAGATCGATCACTATGCGCGTCAGGCGCCAGACTTCGGGGGGCTCGAGACCCTGTTTGACGAATTGGGCATCGGACGGGCCCTGCGAGACCGGGTGGCCGCGTTACCCGCATGCTGACCGTAACCGATCTATAATTCGGGCATGGACAAGACGGTACTGGTTTTCATCGCCATCGCTGTGCTCGCCGCGCTCGGTTTTGTGGGCCGGCTGCTGCGTCTTTTCCGCGAAAGCCGCCGCATTGAGAAGACGCTCGATTACTCAAAAATGGTGGATTGGAACGACGACGACGATTAGACGTCCAAGCGGTCACCGCTGCGTTTCCTCAAGACCGCTGATTCGCCGGTTGAAATCACCAAAATTGTTGGTTAAAAATTCGCCCCCGCGCCGCAGGCCATGCGCCCTGTGCGTCCATTCTTCGTTCATTGCCGGAGTTGTTTGATGATTGAAACACAGTCATTGCGCAAGGATTTTGGCCGCTTTACGGCCGTCCGGGACATCTCGTTCCGGGTCGATAAGGGTGAGGTGCTCGGCTTCCTCGGCCCCAATGGTGCCGGTAAATCGACCACGATGAAGATGATCGCCGGTTTCCTTGCCCCCACGTCGGGACGGGCAAGCGTCTGCGGGCACGACGTGGTGTCCGAACCGATGGCGACCAAGCGGGCGATCGGCTACTTGCCGGAGGGCGCGCCGAGCTACGACGAGATGACGCCGCGTGCCTTTCTGAATTTCATTGCCGATGTGCGGGGCTTGAGTGGGGCAGAACGCGCCGCGCGCATCGACGATGTGATCGGGCGTCTGGCGCTTGAGCGGGTCCTCGAGCAATCGATTGAAACCCTGTCGAAGGGGTACAAGCGCCGTGTCGGGCTGGCGCAGGCGATCCTGCATGATCCGGCCGTGTTGATTCTCGACGAGCCGACGGACGGCCTCGACCCGAACCAGAAGCACGAGGTGAGGGCGCTCATTCGTGACATCGCCAAAGACAAAACCATCGTGATCTCCACGCACATCCTCGAAGAGGTACATGCGGTCTGCACGCGCGCGGTGATCATTGCCGACGGCGCGGTGCTGGCTGACGACACGCCGGCCGGACTTGAGGCGCGCTCGAAGTATCACAACGCGGTGCGCCTGAGCGTCGACGAATCGACGCCGCTGGACAGCGTAAAGGACGCGCTCCGCTCGCTGCGCGGCGTGGCGTCCCTCGAAACCGGCGAGGACGGGAGTGGCGTGATCGCGTTGCCCAAACCCGACGCGGACCTGTTCACAGAAATCAGCACGTTGGTTCGAGACCAGAATTGGGGCGTCACCCAGATCGAGAAAGATCGGGGCCGACTGGACGACGTGTTCCGCTCAATAACCACCGAGAAACAGGAGGCTGCCCGTGGGTAATGTACGCGCCATCGCACGTCGCGAATTGGCTGGCTACTTTGCCACGCCGGTCGCCTACGTGTTCATTGTCATTTTCCTGATGCTTGCGGGTTTTCTTGCCTTCCAGTTCGGGCGGCTGTTTGAAAGCGGCCAGGCGGAGCTCACGGCGTTCTTCAGCTTCCACCCTTACCTGTACCTGTTTCTGGTGCCCGCGCTGTCAATGCGTTTGTGGGCGGAGGAGCGCAAGAGCGGCACCATTGAGCTGCTGATGACGCTGCCGGTGACGTCGGCGCAGGCGGTGGTCGGCAAGTTTGTGGCGGCATGGCTGTTCACGGGGGTGGCGCTGGCGCTGACCTTCCCGATCTGGATTACGGTGAACTATCTGGGTGATCCGGACAACGGCGTCATCTTCGCCTCGTACGTCGGCAGTTTTCTGATGGCCGGTGCGTATCTGGCGGTCGGATCGTGCGTATCGGCGGCCACGCGCAATCAGGTCATCGCCTTTGTGCTGACGGTGAGCGTCTGCTTCGTGCTGTTGTTCGCCGGCTTTCCGATGGTGCTGGGTGTGCTCCGGGCGTTTCTCCCACAGGGCGTGATCGACGCGGTCGCCTCCATCAGTTTCCTGACGCACTTCATGTCGATCATGAAAGGCGTGATCGACGTACGCGATCTGGTCTACTACGCCGTCATGATCGGCGGCGCGCTGGCCGCCAACGTCATCGTTCTGGACTTGAAGAAGGCGGACTGACATGGACACACGGAAATTCTTCAGCCCGATTGGTCTTCTGGCCTTGTTGGCCTTGATGCTGGCGGTTCTGTTTATCAGCAACGCGGTATTGCGCGGCGCGCGCCTCGATTTAACCGAGAACAAGCTCTACTCCATTTCGCCGGGCACCAAGAACATTCTGCGCAACATCGATGAGCCGCTGAATCTCTATTTCTTCTTCTCGGACAGCGCGACAGGTGAGGCAACGGGCTTGCGCCTTTACGCCCAGCGCGTACGCGAAGTGCTGGAAGAGTTTGAGCTTGTCGCGGGCGACAAAATCAATTTGAAGGTGATCGATCCGCTGCCGTTCTCCGAGGAAGAGGACCAGGCGGCACAGTTCGGGTTGCAAGCCGTCCCGCTGCAGGCGGGCGGGGATGCGGTGTATTTCGGGCTGGCCGGCACCAACGCCATCGATACGCAGGTGGCTATTCCTTTCTTCCAGCCCGACAAGGAAGCGTTCCTGGAATACGACCTGGCCAAGTTCGTTCACTCGTTG
>JBCCMA010000094.1:0-13889 GCA_039026595.1 Pseudomonadota bacterium | reverse complement strand
CACACGGGTGCCATCGATGATGTACTTGTGCAGTTCTTCCGCTTCGCGAACCGTCAAACCCGAAGGCCAGACGCGATCAGGATCGTCAATGTTGGACATGTCCTAACTCCAATTGATTACAGGTGGATAGAGGTCGCCACCGACCCGTCGGGCGCTGATCGGAACGGGACCATCATCGTGACAACCGACCGATTCAAAGCTGTCCGGGTAGAGGACAAATGACACGCTTGCGCTCGCCCAGATAAGTGTCAAGTATAACTGTCATACTATTTCGTAAGTTTTGAGTGACACATTGCGTATTGCACGACGAGGCCAGACGCAGACGCAGACGCAGACGCAGACGCAGACGCAGACGCCACAATCATTGACGCCAACTTTTTGTGCCACGGGCGGTAGACTCCGCACGGTATTCCAAGGAGTCCGCCTATGCGTCTTCCGGCGAGCATCATTGCCTTGATCGGTTTCCTGTTTGCAGCGATTCCGGTCGCCGCGGCGCCTGCATACGTCCCCGCATCGCTTGAACCGTGGCGTGCCTGGGTGCTGGACGCACACCCGGAACATGTCTGTCCACTGTCTGCCGCGTCCGGGTCCCGCGTGTGCCTTTGGCCCGGGCGACTCAACATCGACATCAACGGCAATCGCGCGCGCTTTTCCCAATCGGTCGACAGCCGCATTGAGCGCCTTTACGGCCTGCCCGTCGCCGGCACGCACTGGCCTCTGGAGGTTCAGATTGATGGCCGCAATGCCACCGTTTTGAGGCGTAACGGCCGGCCGCATATACAACTGCCAGCCGGCACCGTCGAGATCACCGGCGTGTTCGAATGGCGCGCCAGACCCGCGAGCGTGACACTCCCTCCGACCACCGGGCAGGTGCGACTCGTACTCGACGGCGCGACGGTGGATCGCCCCCGCTGGAACGCCAACGAGCTGTATCTCGGACAGCCGCCCGCGGCACCAACGCCGTCCGATGAGAATCGGATCGGCCTGGCCGTCTACCGCGTGTTTGCCGACGGCGCGCCGCCAACCATGCGCTTGACCGTCAACCTTGACGTCGCGGGCACGCGGCGCGACGTCTCATTGGGAAAAGTTCTCCCGGAAGGCTTCAAACCGGTGTCACTGTCATCGCCACTGCCGGCGCGCCTCGACGTTGACGGCGGTCTCGAACTGCAGGTCAGCCCCGGCACATGGTCACTGACGCTTGAAGCCCGAACATCACCTCCGCTCACACAAATCGCCTTCGAGCGCTCGGGCGAATTGTGGCCAACCGAAGAAATCTGGAGCTACACGGACGCACCCTGGCTCCGCGTCACCGAACCGGCCAACGACCGGCCGGTCGATCCCGGTCAGGTTGGTGTGCCGACGCCTGATCGGTCGCTGCCGGCGTTCCTGATCAAAGCGGGCGAGATGCTGAAGGTGGTGGAACGACAACGCGGCTACTCGCCAGACGTCCGCAATGAACTGCGCCTGTACCGCAAAGCCTGGATGAACTACGACGGCGCCGGGTACATCGTCAGTGACGATATCGAAGGCCTCATGCGCCGGGACTGGCGGCTTGACCTCGCCGAGCCGCTTGAACTTCGCAGCGCGCGCGTCGGCGACGACAGCCTGTTAATTACGCAGGCTGAGAAATCCGGCCTGCGCGGTGTCGAGATTCGCATACCCGGCGTGCAGGTGACCGCCGTTTCACAATTGCCCGGCACGCCATCATCATTGCCCGTCAGCGGTTGGCAAACGGATATCCAGTCGGTTTCCACCACGGTCAACCTGCCGCCCGGATATCGTCTGCTTGGCGCGACAGGTGTTGATCGCAGCACAGGGGATTGGGCGTCAAACTGGCGTCTTCTCGATTTTTTTCTTGTGCTGATCGTTGCGGTGATCGTCTGGCGCACACATTCGCGCTGGCTGGGTGTGATGGCGCTGTTCGCATTGGTGCTGACGGTGCATGAACATGACGCCCCAAACTGGAGCTGGCTGTTCCTGACCGCCGCGATCGCCGCGCTTAACGTACTGCCGCGCGGTCGCCTGCGCGGCAGCGTCACGGTCTTTGCCGCGTTCTCATTGGCCGCGTTCGCCGTCATCGCCGTCCCGTTTGCAGGTGATCAGTTAACCGCGGCACTTTATCCGCAACTCGATAGCGGGCCAATATCCGCACCCAGAGACCGAGGCGAGTTCGCCAATGCCGATCAGTCACCCGCTGCCGACGCTGCTCCGGCCTTCGCAGAAAGCCTGCCCACCGCTTACGATCGCCAGATTGTAAAACGCGGCCGGTACGACAACCTGATCCCTACGGCCTCGCGCAAACAACCGGACCAAAGCCGCTACGCAAGCGGCGTACAGCTTCAGGCCGGGCCGGGCCTTCCTGACTGGGGCGGCGCGCGTTACCGGCTCAATTGGTCAGGCCCCATCGCCAGCGATCAGACATTCCGACTGGTCGTCCTGCCGCCAATGCTGGCGCGTTTTTGGCGCGTGGCGGGCATTGGTTTGAGCGTGGTGGTCCTCGCCGGCTTGCTCAGTCAGTGGGCACGACGTCACAAGCGTGACCACGTCAGAGAACAAGATGACTCCGGGAGCGCCACGAGCGCGTCGGGCATGTGGCTCGCGGCCATTCTCGGCGCCCTGCTGATCGGCGATGCGCCCTCGGCAAACGCTCAGTTTCCGGACGCCGCCTTACTCGAACAGCTTGAGTCACGACTGCTGGCACCAGCACCCTGCACGCCCGGTTGTTCAACGATCGAACGAGCACGCGTGCGCACGTCTCCCAGCGCACTGGACATCCGCTTGATCGTCCATGTCGCGGAAGAGTCCAGCGTGGCGCTCCCTGGCGACCCAGCCGGGTGGCACGCCAATCGCGTGACGGTCAACGGAAAGACGACGGATAAGGTGGCCTTGATCGACGGCCGCTTCCACATTGCACTGCCGCCCGGCGTTCACCGGGTCAACCTGACCGGACCCATGCCTGGCGCCGCCACTGTCACCGTGGCGTTCGGCGATACGCAGGCTGATATTGACGTTTCCGGTGTGGGCTGGGAGGTGTCCGGCGTCACCGATCGCCAGTTGGCCGGCGGCGCACTGACCCTCTCCCGCGTTTCGCAGACCCGCGATAACGAAGCGGGCTTTGATGCGATGGACGCGGAGCGCTTTCCGGCCTTTGTCATGATCACGCGCGTTGTGAGTTTCGATCTGGACTGGTCGGTGCGCACCATCTTGCAGCGCGTCACCCCGCCGACCGCGGCCATTAATTTGTCCGTACCGCTGCTGCCCGGTGAGGCCATCAACGAAGCTGCGCTCACCGTCACCGACGGTCAGGTCGCCGTATCGCTGGCGCCCGGGCAAGAGGTGGTGCAGTGGTCGTCCACCCTGCCCAGGAGTTCACCCGTCACACTGCAGGCCAGCCACGACGCGCCATGGCAGGAAATCTGGATCGCGCAGGCCAGTCCAAACTGGCGACTCACGTACCGCGGAGTACCCGAAGACAATCGTGATCCCGCCGACAGCCCAACCTGGCAACCCACATTCACGCCGTGGCCCGGCGAAACGCTTACCCTCGAGGTGACGCGTCCGCTGCCTGTGGACGGGCCAACCATGGCCATCGACAACGTCGATCTGACCACGCGCATCGGTCGCCGTGAAACGGTGTCGTATCTTATGCTCAACTACCGCGCAACGCAGGGCGGACAACACGCGCTGACGTTGCCTGAGGCCAGTACGCTCACCAGCATCAAGCAGGACGGTACGGTTTTGGCGAGGTCGCTCAACAATCGCTCGTTGACCGTGCCTGTCCTCCCGGGTTCGCACAGGCTGAACGTCGAGTGGCGCGAAAACCTCTTAAGCGCGCTCCGGGTGACCGGCCCGGACGTCGACCTGGGCATGCCAGCCGCCAACGTCACGACGCAACTCGCGCTCGCGTCCGATCGATGGGTCCTCTGGACCTCAGGCCCGACGCAAGGGCCGGCCGTATTGTACTGGAGCGAACTCCTCGTCCTGGTACTGGTGGCCGCGGCGTTGGGTCGGCTCGTCAGCACCCCGCTCAATGCGGCAAGCTGGCTGCTACTTGGCCTTGGCTTCAGCACATTTTTCTGGCCGTCATTCACCATCATCGTTTTGACCGTCCTTGCGTTCCGGTGGCGCGAGACGAACACGTTGACGCCGCGCTGGCGATTCAACGGTTTGCAGATCGCTCTGGGCCTGTTGTTCATACTGTCCACCATCGCGCTTTTGACCACGATTCCCTTTGGCCTGTTGGGCCACCCGGACATGCAGGTGGTCGGTAACCGGTCCAGTGCTTTCCAACTGGTCTGGTTCATCGATCGAGTCAATGGACCGATGCCGGGCGTTGCAGCGTTCACTGTGCCGCTGTGGGTATATAAGGCATTGATGCTGATCTGGTCCCTCTGGCTTGCTCTGTCTGTACTCAAGTGGCTGCCGTGGATGTGGCGCAGTTGGTCAAACGGCGGTTACTGGCGTAGTCGCGCCAGACGCAGCACCGAGCCATCGCCCGAGTCGCCGACTTGAAGACCTACGACGCTATCGTCATCGGAGCCGGGCATAACGGCCTGACCAACGCCGCCTTTCTGGCCAAGGCCGGCCTGTCGGTGCTGGTTGTCGAGAAAAACGATTACATCGGCGGCGCGGCGGTCAGTCGCACCCTTCACGATGACTGGGTGTACTCGAACTGCTCCTACGTCTGCAGTCTGCTAAGGCCGGAGCTGCATCGCGCGCTGGATCTCGCCAGACATGGACTTCAAATTACGCCGTACTACGGCGGCGCCACGTTCATGGAGAACGGCGATTATCTGGGCAGCTACCCCGACCCGGATCTCGCCCATCGTGAATACGCGCGACACAGTAGGCACGATGCCGACGCCAAACTGCGCTACCGCGCCGAGACCATGCGCCAGTGTCGGCTTATCCGCGACTTCCTGTTGCGCACACCGCCGGATCCCACGTCACTGAAACCGCGCAACCTTAAAAGCCTCGCGGAACTGGCCGCGCCCTTTCTGGCGCTGGACGACACCGCGCTGTACGACACCTGGCGTTTCTGGAGCATGAGCATCGGAGACTACCTGGACGAGTTCTTCGAAACGGACGTGATCAAGGGCGCGCTCGCCGGAAGCGGGATTATCGGCACGGCGCTCGGCCCCTACTCACCGGGTAGCGCCTACGTCCTTTTGCACCACTATATGGGCGACGTTGACGGGTCGATCGGCGCATGGGGGTTTGCACGCGGCGGCATGGGCGCCGTCAGCGACGCGCTGGCAAGCGCGCTCAAATCCTACGGCGGCGACATCCGTACCGAGGCGGACGTGGACAGTATTCTGGTGCGCAATGGCAAAGCGTGCGGCGTCGCGCTGACGGACGGAACGGAACTGCGCGCCAAAGTGGTGGTGTCCAACCTCGACGTCAAACGGACCTTTCTTAAATGCATGGACCACCGCGATCTGCCCGATGCGTTTATTCAGCGCGTGAAGCACTTCCGCACACGCGGCTCGTCCGGCAAGCTGAACATTGCGCTGGATGGGTTGCCAACCTTCCCCGCCCTGCCCGTCGGCAGCCCGCTCATCGACGGCGATCTGCATTTTGTCGACTCAATGGCACGGCTCGAACGCGCCTACGATGACTGGAAGAACAAGACCTGGTCGAAGGACCCCTATCTTGATCTGATTATTCCCACCTTGACCGATCCGACCATGGCGCCGCCAGGCAAACACTACATGAGCGTTTTTGTTCAGTACTGTCCGCCAGAGCTCGACACCGGGCCGTGGACGGACGACGCTCGCGAAGCGTTTGGACGCACGGTCATCGAACAAATCGCGCGCTACAGCCCCGACTTCGAAAGCCTGATTAAACATGTGGAGATTCGCACGCCGCGCGAGTTGGAAGCGGAAATCGGTTTAACCGGAGGCAACATCTTTCAAGGTGAACTCACGTTGGACCAGCTACTTTTCAACCGCCCCGTGCCCGGCTACGCGCAGTACCGGTCGCCGGTGAAAAACCTGTATATGTGCGGGTCCGCCACCCATCCAGGCGGCGGCGTAATGGCGGCCCCGGGCGCCAATGCGGCCCGCGAAATTCTGAGCGACCTGCGTCGTCCCAACACCGTCCCCGAGAACTTCGGTGATGACTGAGCGCCTCGACGTTATCGTGATTGGCGCCGGGCACAACGGTCTTGTGTGCGCCGAGCGACTTGCGCGCGCTGGCCGAAAAGTGGTCGTGCTCGAACGCCGCGAACAGGTTGGCGGAATGACCGAGACCATTGAATTTGCGCCGGGCTATCGCGCGAGTGCGTGCGCACAGTTTCTGTATGACTTGCCCATGTCAACCGTTGACGAGTTGGGACTGGTCAGCCACGGATTGACAATGGACCCCAGACCGCTCGACACCGTGGCGCTGGCGCCGGATACCGAGCCGCGCGTCTTCAGCAGCAACCGCACGTCCACGTTGCCCGGTATGGACGCGTCGGCCTGGCCAGCGTTTCGAAAACACATGCTCGACCTGGCCGGCTTCATTGAACACATAAAGCAACGCCCGCCGCCGAAGCTCCACCAGCGAGACCGGGCCGACCTGCTTGGGCTGGCCGGCATGGGACTGGCGTTGCGTCGTCTTGGTACGGATGACATGCGCGAATTTCTGCGCCTGATCACAAGCAATGTGTACGATCTTTTGTGCGAGCACTTCGAGGATCCCGTTGTCCGCGGCGCCATCGGCTTCGACGCGGTGCTCGGCACGCATCTGGGTCCGCGTTCGCCAGGCAGCGTCCTGACGCTGCTTCACCGCTGGAGCCGAGGCGGTGGCCCGGTGCAGCCGATCGGTGGCCTTGGTGCAGTCAGCTCCGCGTTGGCCGCCAGCGCGCGCGCCGCCGGTGTCCACGTGCGCACAGAAAGCGGTGTGCGCAACATCAACGTGCACGCCGGCCGGGCGATCGGCGTCACACTCAACGACGGCTCGACGCTTGAGGCCCAAGACATCGTCAGCAATGTGGACCCACGACGAACGTTGCTCGATCTGGTCGGTGCACGACATATCGATATCGGTCTGGCGCGACGCTTCCACCGTATCCGCGCGAAAGGCACCGCCGCCCGCATGCTGCTCGCTCTTGACGGGCTTCCCGAAGCGCCGTCCGGTAACGACAGACTGCTCCGCCAACGATTGGTCGTCGCCGGCGACCTCGATGAACTTGAACGCGCTTACAACCCGGTCAAATACGGAGAGTTCAGCCCGAAGCCCGCGCTTGAGATCAGCGTTCCCACGCTGTCTGACCCGGCGCTCGCGCCCGCCGGCCACCATGTCGTGTCCATCACCGCGCAGTACGCGCCGTTGCGCCCGGAGGGCGGATGGACGACATCGCGCCGCGACGCATTCGCCGACGCCATCCGAAACACGCTGGACGCCGCGCTACCCGGCGTTGCCCGACATATTGTCGCGGAGGACCTGCTGGTACCCGACGATCTGGAAAGCCGCTACGGCATCACGGGCGGCCATTGGCACCATGGTGAACTGGCCCTCGACCAGTTCCTGTTTACACGACCTGTGGCCTTTGGTGCTCAGTACCGGCAGGCGCTCGCAGGGCTGACGCTGTGCTCAGCCGGCGCGCATCCCGGGGGGCATGTGAGCGGCCACGCCGGACGGCACGCCGCCGCGGCCATCTTGCGGCGGGGGACCGAGTCATGAGCACACTCGGCATCGACCTACGTATTCGCCACACGCCGTTTCACCCGCGCACGCGTGAAGCGAACCTTCTGAACCGCTGGCACAGCTGGCAAGGCTTTACGGTGGCGGACGCGTACTTTGACGCCGATCTTGAGTATTTCGCAGTACGCAACGCGACGGGCGTGTTCGACCTGTCGCCGATGACCAAATACCGCATCAGCGGTCCGGAGGCTCTGGCGTACCTCGACCGCCTCCTGACGCGTGATGTCACCAAGCTGAAGCCGGGGCGGGTCGCGTATGCGGTCTGGTGCGATGACGCGGGCAAAGTGATCGACGACGGGACGCTTTTTCATCTGGACGACGGGACCTATCGCCTGTGTTCGCAGGAGTATCATCTTGAGTGGCTGCAGGCGGCCGCGCTCGGTTTCGACGTACTCGTGCAAGACGAGACGGACAGCATCGCCGCACTGGCGATTCAGGGGCCCACCTCGTGCGCCGTGCTCGGCGCCTTTGGTTTCGCGAATCTCCCGTCTCTGAAGCCCTTCGGACTGCGCGACGATCAGGTAGAAGGATGGAACGTCACGGTATCGCGTACCGGGTTTACCGGCGATCTGGGCTATGAACTCTGGATCGACCCTGAAGACGCATTGGCCATCTGGGACCGGCTGTTTGACGCCGGCCGACCCTACGGCATCAAGCCGATGGGGGGCGACGCCCTCCAGATGGCGCGCATTGAAGCCGGCTTCATCCAGGCCGGCTGCGACTTCCTGCCGGCGGATCGTCTTGTCAGGCCGGGCCGGGCGCGCTCACCGTTTGAACTGGGGCTCGGTTGGCTCGTGGACTTTAATAAGCCACATTTCAGCGGCCGCGCGGCGCTTGCTTTGGAAAACGACGTTGGAAGCCGGTGGGAACTGGTGCGGCTTCTGGTCGACGGCAACAAACCTGCGCGCGACGCCTACCTATACGGCAGCGCACGCGCGCCGATCGGCTTTGTGACCTCCGCCATGTGGTCACCGGTAGCCAAGCAAAACATTGCGCTAGGTACAATCGAACGCGGGAAGCGTCGCGGCAGTCTCAAGGCCGAGATTTTCTATCAGCGCGAACTTCACTGGTCGCGGGTGCTTGCCGACTGCCAGACCGTTGAGGGGCCGTTTTTCGATCCCCCAAGGCGGCGCACCACACCGGCCCTGTTGCGCTGAGAAGATATGTTAAGCGCTCCCGGCAATGGGGCATCAGCGTCAGATCACGCTACACTGACCGTCGGTTTCAAGACGACGACGATGCCATGGAGCTTGAGTTTTTCGGGGCCGCCGGTGAGATCACTGGATCGTGTCATATCCTGACGGTCAACGGCCGACGCATCCTACTGGACTGCGGTCTGATACAGGGCGGTCGCCGCGACGAGCGTCGTAACCGCGACCCGTTCCCGTTCAACCCCGCCGACATCGACGCGGTGGTGCTGAGCCATGCGCACATCGATCATTCCGGCCGCTTACCACTTCTGATACGGCGCGGGTTTACCGGCGCAATCCACACGCAAAAAGCCAGCCGCGATCTGTGCGCCATTTTGCTGCGCGATTCCGCCTCGCTGAATGAGCGCGATGTGGCGCGGGAGAATCGCCGTCGCCAGCGCCGGGGGAAACGTCCGCTGGATCCGCTGTATACCGCGGCGGACGCAGACGTCGCGATTAAGGCGATGGTCGGGCATCGCTACAAGACCGCCATCGACGTGGTTCCAGGCGTCACCGCCACGTTCCACGACGCCGGACACATCATGGGGTCCAGCGTCGTAGAGCTGGACCTCAAGGCCGGCGACAAACGGCGCAAGATCGTATTCAGTGGGGATATCGGTCAATACGACACGCCAATTTTGCGCGATCCTGAAAGTCTGCCGCGCGCTGACCTGATCGTGCTCGAAAGCACCTACGGTGGCCGACGCCACCGACCGCGACAGGAGACCATCGACGAGCTCGGTGAGATCATCCGCGGATCCGGCAAACGCTCGGGCAACATCCTGATCCCCGCGTTTGCCGTGGGGCGCTCGCAGGAACTGCTCTACACCCTGGGCAAGCACTACGATGAGTGGGACGTCGGCCGGTACCAGATTTTTCTCGATAGCCCGATGGCCATCGAAGCCAGTCGCATCTACTGGGATTACCCGCATCTTTACGACGACGAAGCAACGAAGCTACGCCGCGAACACGATCAGATGCCGCCGCTGCCCAACCTGACGCTCAGCAAGTCGCCCGACCAGTCCCGCGCTATCAACCGACTCAACGGTGGCGCGATCGTCATCGCCGGCAGCGGTATGTGCAATGGTGGTCGCATTCTTCATCACCTCAAGCACAACGTGTGGCGGCCGGACGCACAGGTCATCATCGCCGGCTATCAAGGTTCCGGCTCACTCGGTCGGCGGCTGGTGGACGGCAAGGCCACCATCAAGATTCACGGCGAGACCATTCGTGTGGCCGCCAAGGTCCATACGGTGGGTGGCCTGTCTGCCCACGGCGACGAGGACGACTTGTGTCGGTGGTACAAACCCTTCAGAAACCGCCCGCCGGTTTTTCTGGTACACGGAGAGAAGAAGTCGGGGCGTCGACTGATGGCCCGCTTTAAAAATGACTTCGGCTGTCAGGTTACGCCGGCACGTCCCGGCATGCGGGTCAATCTGGATGAGCTTCGCGTGCACGATCCGGGCGTGTCGCTTGAACGCAACTGAGCGATCAATTCCGCGCTGCGCAGCATGATCCGTTTGAACCGATCCGCACTCCCGGACATCTAATGAAACATGCCCGCACGCCAGACCGCTGACATCCGGCCATGAATTGGCCACAATGACGGGCGGACACCGACGAGGAACGCCCGTGTCAGAGCGATCGTGGCTACAACGCAGTTTTAATTCACTCAGCCGCCGCAAGGTGTTTCGCGCCGCGGCAGCCTACGTGGTGCCCGCGTGGCTGTTGGTACAGGTGGCCGACACGCTGCTCGAGGCCTTTGGCGGCGACGAGTCCCAGATGCGACTGTTGATTCTCGTGCTGCTCGTCGGGTTCCCGATCGTGCTGACACTCGCGTGGCTCTACGATCTGCGCGGGGGTCGCCTGCAGCGCACACGCGACGGCGGCGAGCCCGTCACCAACACGGGGCGCGCCATCGATCTGGGCATTATCACCGCCTGTGCCGTGGCGGTGGGCTACTTTCTGCTGGCCACGGATTCCGGTCCGCCCGTTGCCGCTGAGAACGACGAACTTGTCGACACCACCGCGCCCAGTGAACGGCCATCGGTGGCTGTATTGCCGTTCGATAACAACAGCGACGATCCGGCGAACGCGATTTTCGCAGACGGTCTTGCGGAGGACGTGCTGATCAGACTATCGCGCGTCGACCGGCTACGCGTGCCGGGCCGCACGTCGTCGTTCAAATACAAGGACAGCTCCGACGATCTGGCGATGATCGCCAAGGCGCTTAACGTCACCGCCGTACTGGAAGGGTCGGTGCAGGCCTACGAAGGCGTGATCAAGGTGAGCGCATCGCTGGTTAATGTCGAGGATGCGTCGGTCATCTGGTCCGACTCCTACACACGCGAGATGACCAACGTCTTTGCGATTCAGGAAGAGATCGCACGCGCGGTGGCCGACAGTCTCAAAGTGGAATTGCTCGGTGACGACGGCGTCGAGGTGGCACGGCCCACGGAATCGATCGATGCGTATCGACTGTATCTGCGTGGCCGCAAAGCCTGGCACCAGCGCACCTCCGACAGCAATGCGGAGGCGATTGAACTGTTCGAACGCGCACTCGCCCTTGATCCGAACTACGCGCAGGCGTGGTCGGGACTGGCCGATGCGTACAACTTTGCGAGCAGCTACGGGAATATGTCGGCGGCGGAGTCAGTGGAAAAGTCACGCGAAGCCGCTGAGAAGGCGCTGGCACTCGATCCCAAACTCCCCGAGGCCCATGCCTCTCTCGGTCTGGTTCTGTCCGATGAGGGTCGCTATCCGGAAGCCGCGGTCTCATATCAGCGCGCGATTGAACTCAACCCGAACTTTGCCAATGCGCGCATGTGGTACGGCTCGGTGTTGTCGTGGGTTGATCAGGACGCCGCCACCGAACAGCGACGACTGGCGGCCGAGCTCGAGCCTCTGTCACCTATTGCGGTTCAGCTTTACGGGGAGGCACTGGCGCGCGGTGGTCGTACCGACGACGCGCGCCGCGAGTTCCTCAAAGTCACAGACTTCGCCCCCGAGTTCCCCCTCGTCTATTTCGAGCTTGCCGGCCTGTCCGTCGCCGATTCCGACTACGTGAGTGCCGTGCGCTATCTGCGCAAAGCGAACGAACTCGACCCGGGCCGGGCGGCAACCATGGTCACGCTCTCGCAGGTCTACACCGTTCTCGGCGATTTTCGACGTGCGACATCGTGGCTCAACCGTGCGGTGGACCTTGGGCCTGAGCAGGCGTCAGTGAAGGCACAACAATTGGCGATGATGCAGGTCACGCGGGATTTTGACGCCATGGAGCGCTTTATCGATGAGCGCCTGAACGACGACTCCGAGTTTTTTGCGGCATACACTTTCCGCTCTGCGGTCGCGCTTGGGCGCGGCAACTACGCCGACAGTGCGCGCTGGATTCGGCGCGTATTCGCGCGCTACAACGGCGTTGAGGTGAGCGAACTCGACGATGATCGCCTTCTGTTACACGACAACACGATTATCGGCATCACGTACCTGGCCAATGCCGAGGCCCGCAGCGGTCAGAGCGACAGCGCCAGCCTGCTGGGACAGCGCCTGCTGGCGTTCCTCGATGAGCGAGCAGCGCAAAATATCTCGTCACCCAACCACCAGTTCGCGCGGGTCGGTGCTTATCTGGCAATGGGCGATCGTGACGGGGCGGTCAGCGCTGTGCGCGAGATGGCCGATCAGGGCTTTCCGGGCTACCGCCAGTTAGAAGAAGACGTGCTGTTTGACCCCATCCGAAACGAGCTCGAGTTTGAACTGTCCCTCGATACGATGCGCGAGCGCGCGGCGGATCAGCTGCAGCAAATCGATGCGCTGACAACCTGAGCCTGATCCACTTGACTCGAGGTCGATCGACCCCACCTTTCCCCTAACCCGTTTTGTCGGATATGACATTATGTTCGGACTTCGTAAAGAACCCACAATGATCTCTCGGGAGCGCGCCCTGCCCGACCGCGCCGACGCCATCACGGTGCCCGAGCAGCACTTTGTTCTTGGTACCCCGCTCCGGGCGCCGTTCGGCGATGGCATCGAGCAGGCGGTCTTCGGCCTGGGCTGCTTCTGGGGTGCTGAACGCGTGTTCTGGCAGATGGAGGGTGTTGTCAGCACCGCGGTGGGCTACGCCGGCGGCTACACGGCCAACGCCACCTACCAGGATGTATGTAGCGGCCAGACCGGTCACACGGAGGTTGTGCTCGTCGCGTATGACCCCTCAAAGATGAGTTACGAATCGCTCCTGAAGGCATTTTTCGAGTCGCACGACCCGACTCAAGGGATGCGGCAAGGCAACGATCAGGGCACACAGTACCGATCGGCCATTTACACGATGGATGACGCCGATCTGGTGAAAGCCAATGCGGCGGCCGTGGCGTACGGCGAGGCCCTCGCGAAGGCCGGGCATGCCCGCGGAATCACCACCGACATAGCGCCCTTGGATGCGTTTTACTACGCCGAGGAATACCACCAGCAGTACCTCGCAAAAAACCCGAACGGCTACTGCGGGATTGGTGGAACGGGCGTCAGTTGCCCCGTCGGACTCCCTACCGCAGAATAGCGGCCCGTTGCAGATTCAGGCACACCGCCCATGACAACAGAGGCCTCTGAAAGCAAGACCTTTTGGGAAGAGTGGCGCGGCTTTTTCCTGTTCATTGCGATCATGTTTGCGTTCCGCATTGCGATCGCCGACTGGAACCACGTACCCAGTGGCTCCATGCGTCCCACGTTGATCGAAGGCGACCGGATCTGGGTCAACAAACTGGCCTACGACGTGAAAATCCCGTGGACAGAGATCGTCCTGAAGAAAGTCAGCGACCCGCAGCGCGGTGACATCATCGTATTTTTTCACCCGGACAAAGGCACACGGCTCGTCAAGCGCGTCGTAGGCGTGCCGGGCGATCGAATCAGCTACGTGAATCATGTGCTGACCGTGAACGGCGAAAAGGTGGTCAACGAGCCACTGGCTTACAGTGACGTGGACAAATCTGTCGCGCTGGAAGAGGCCCGTAGGTACTCGCT
>JBCCMA010000093.1:0-13937 GCA_039026595.1 Pseudomonadota bacterium | reverse complement strand
CGGGCTGACATCTTCAACTACATCGAGTTTTTCTATAACCGGGTTCGCCATCATGGCCACAATGATGGATTATCCCCAGAGGCCTTCGAGAGAAGGTATTTTTCGGAGCTAGCAGCTGTCTAGACTAGGCGGGGCAGACCAACCCTGTGCCACCACCCGCCACATCACCTCGTCGTTGGGTGTGGCCTCATAGTGCACGCGCTGTGCGAGCGCATTGGTCTCCTGATCATAGGTCACACGATATTGGGTGGCCTGATGGTCGTTGGGTGTGTTGGGTGGAAAAACGCCGCCGGTGTTCTGAGCGTGGCTGGTGTGGGCCAGACACGACAGCATAAGCGCGCCGATGACGCTCCGTGTCTTGATCGTACGCATTTTGTAAATCTAGGCGGTCAGCGACCAACGGCTTGTGAGGAGGATCACATAATACGCCGTACCCATAAAAAAAGGGCCGCCCCAAACGGGACGGCCCTCCTGACTGGGCGTGTCGCCCTCGGTGTCAGTCGCGCTTGCGGAAGCGCGTCAGAACACCCAGACCACCCAGCATCATCCAGACCGCGGCCGGGATCGGCGTGACCAGAACGGCCGCGCCGTTGTAGACCACCGTCAGCTCGTTGGCCGTGGCGGCGCTGATGAAGCCGCCGAACAGCGAGTCGGAGCTGGCCGTCAGGAACGTCGCGAGACCTTCCGAGCCGGCCGTGAACGTCAGTTCACCGATCAGGTGGCTTCCGAGGATGCCGTCGAAGTTGCCAAAACCAATCCCGTTGATTTCGGCATCACCGACACTGCATCCACCGTTGGCCGCACCTGACGTTTCACAGACGTCGGGCACCAGCGTAAACGCCGGGTCCACGATGTTGGCAAGGAAGTCGTCGTTGTAAGTGAAGCTCACAAAGTCGACCAGTGCCGTGTCATAGAAGACGTCGAACGCGCCGCCGACCGTCTCTTGCAGAAAGTCCATGCGAACTTCGAGTGTGAACTCTTCGCCCGGATCAACGATCTGCGTGAGAGGTGTCAGCGAGATGACGTTGGCCATGGCTGCCGGAGCGGCCAGACCGAGCGTCGCAACCGCCGTCAGTCCTTTCAAGGTTTTCAGGTTCATTGAGTGTTATCCCCCTCGTTTAGTTTCCGGCCGGGCCCGGGTTGGTGCCGAACAGCGTGCGGAACACACCCAGATCCATCGGGTTGATGGCGCCGTCGCAGTTCAGATCCAGCTCGTTGAACTCCGGTTCTTCGGACGTACCGAAGAAGCCGACGCGCAGGAGACCCAGGTCCACAAAGTTGACGAAGCCGTCGTTATTGAAGTCCGCGTCGCAGTGGTTACCGAAGCCGTCGCCATCGCTGTCGCACTGGCTGGCGTTCGAAATCAGCGTGCAGTTGTCTTCGAAGTCTTCAACACCGTCACCGTCGCCGTCAATAAAGGCAATTTCGGTGACAGCAATCGATGACTCGACGACCGCTCCGCTGTCCACATTGGCCTCGTTCAGAATGTTGTCGCCGAGCTCGCCGTTCGCAATCATGTCGAACGTGATCTCAACGTTGCCGCCAATCGCCGACGTGATGCCGAGATCATTCTCGTCACCTTCGGCCGGGGCCACACCTTCACCATTGTAGTAATAGTTGGTGCCGAACAGTCCGCCGACGCTTTCCGCGCCCACCGTCAGGGCCGCCGGAGTGGCGTCCATCGGGCCGTAGGCGAACCAGATACCCTGGAACGCGGCCGGTGCTAGCTGCGTGCCGATCTGGATCTGGATCGTGTAGGACGTACCTGGGTTGTTCCAGAGCTCGGCCTGATGCCATTCCACAACGATGAACTGGCCACCGTTGAACGAACCGGCGTAGATGTCGCCTGCGCCGGTGTCATCCGGGTTGGTGCCATCGAGGTCGAGGTCGGTCCAGAACGGTGCGATCACCGTGTTCGGGGCCGTGGCGTCCGGCAGTTGCTGGTTGGCGTTGACGAACGCCTGATCGTCGTTATCGCCCGGAATGATAAAGCCGTTGGTGCCAATCACAATCGAGGTGTACGTGTCACCGGCGTAGTCGAACGGTGGCAGGCCTTCCAGAGTAATCGCGAAGTCGTCGCAGACCGTCGAGCATTCCAGCGGCGTGACTCCGATGCCAGGAAGGCTAACGTAGCCGAACGGCGAGCCGTCACGGGCAATCGAAATACCACCCACATCCAGCGTGCCTTCCCAGACCAGCGCGGTGCCGTCGTCGTTCAGGCCAACCGGCGTGATTTCCTGACCACCGTTGATCGTTGCCACAGCCGAACCTTCCACATACGTGGCGTTCGTCGGCAGCGTGTCCGTCACGATGTACGGGCTGGTTTCAGCGATGTTGGTCAGGCTCAGCGTGTACGACAGGTCGTCGCCGCTGCTCACTTCGTCCTTGCTGGCGGTCTTCGTGAAGATGCCCGGATTGGTCGAGGTGGTAAACAGCGCGGCCACCGTCAGATGCTGCTCAGGCAGGAACGTACCGCGGCCCGTCGGCGTCAAGTTGACGCGGCCGAAGTTCCAGCCCGGATCGGCACCGAGCGTGTCTGCCGTGATACTGATCTCCTGCGACTCGCCGGGTGCGAGCGTGAAGCTGCTTGGCGTCGCGAGAATGCCCAGACCGTCTTCGCCTTCGCCCTCGACCGCATAGGTCACTGTGAAGTCAGAGCGGTTGGTCAGCGTCCGCGTCCAATCACAGCTCAACTGACAGCTATTGGAGGCGAGGAGCGGGTGGTTCAACGTCGACGGGTCACCGCCCAGTGCCGGATCCGCCGCCTGGAAGTTCTCGATGGTCTCATCGAGCGTCAGCGCCGCAGCCGACGCGAGGTCAGCGTTGACACGACCACCACCGTAATCGAACGGATCGGCCGGCGTGACGTTGTCTTCTTTACGCATGTCGGTCGTGCCGGTCGTCATCAGCAGCGAGGCCACTTCCGTCGCGGTCAGGTTCGGACGAACCTGCTTGACGAGCGTCGCCGTACCGGTGGCGTGCGGGCTGGCCATCGAGGTACCGGAGATGATGCCCCAGACACCCGTCACCGACGGCGCGTCGTTGCCTTGGCCCTGGTGCTCGAACTGCAGGTCTGCGCCGGCGGCGTAGATCGCCTGACCCGGTGCGGCCACTTGCGGCGCAATCCAGTCAAAGCCGGTGTACGGCCCGCGGGAGCTGAAGCCGGCCAGTGCGTCAGCCACCGACAGGTCGCTGATCGGCAGGCCCGTGCCCGTGATCGTACCCATGTGACCCGTTCCGCTGGCCAGCCACGCGCGAAGCGCGTCACCGTCGTCGGCATCGATGTGGATCGACGGGATGACGTGAACGTCGTCGTTGGTGCTCGTGGCGCCGCCCTGGAGGTTGGCCAGGATGAAGCCGCCGGCGCCGCCGTCACGAACGTTCTGGGCCTTCGCCACACGTGCGATCGCACCGCGGTCGCAGACCACGATCTGATCCGACGTGAAGGTGCCGGCCGGGAACGGCTGCAGGCACTGCTCTGGCTGCGTGAAGTTGTCACCCGAGGTGCCGACCGGGAAATCGCCCGCGTAGACAATGTTGCCGGTGAACGCTTCGGTCACACCACGACCGGTGATGTCGCCCGGAGGCGTCGTGTCACCGCCCGTCATGCTTTCCAGCTGCTTCGCCGGGAACGCGCGGTCGTGCGTGCTGGCGCCCACGCCCGTCACCCACGGCGAGCTGTTGATGCTCGCGGCGGTGGCGGCGCCCGGACCGGAGTTACCGGCCGAGTTCTGGTGCAGGATGCCGGCAGCACGCGCGCCCTGGAACGCCAGCGACTTGCCGTCGGCCCAGGGGCTGCCGCCGGCGGCGCCGATCGAGTGGTTCAGCGAGTCGACGCCGTCGAGGATCGCCTGGTCGATCGCCGCCGCGATGTCGCTGGCGAAGCAGCGAGGGGCGCAGACCTTGTAGGCGATGATGTGCGCATGCGGAGCCACACCAGCAACGGTGCCGAGCGTGATGCCCGAGTCGACGCCGTCAGCGTTGGCGAGGGGTGCGTTGTTGATCACACCACCGGCCGCGGTGTGCGCCACGTGCGAACCGTGACCATCGGTGTCCTTCGACACGGGGTCTTCGGGCGGCGCGAACTGGTCAATGCCGTCCCACGCGTCGATGAACGAGTGCGAGCCGATCAGCTTGTTGTTGCAAAGGCCCGGGAAGTTCTCGTTGACGCAGTCGTCACGATCGCCGCCCGCGAAGTTGCCGGCACCAAACGGGTTGGTGGCCGCGTATTCGCCTTCAGCGCCGTAGCCGTCGTCGCCGATTTCAGCGAAGGCCGGGTGGCCCTGGTTGATACCGGAGTCGAGGATACCGACGACCATGCCTTCGCCCTGGACGCCTTCACCGCCGTATGCGGAGCCGTCCCAGACAGCCGGCGCGCCGATCAGCGCGGGGCCGCGGTCGGTGACGAGATCATGCGCCACATCACGCTGAACCGACCAGACGCCGGGCAGCGCACGGGCCGCAGCGGCTTCCTTGTCGGTCATGCGCAGTGCAAAACCGTTGGTGGCCATAGTGTAGCGGTACATCGGCTCGGCGCCCGAGCGGATCTGGTTGATCACACGGTCCTGCTGAGTACGCAGGTAGCTGCTGTAGCGGGCCACAGCGCGGCTGGACACGTCGATTTTGCTACCGCCGGTGGCGCTTAAGCTGGTGCCGGCCATCGACCGCATGCCGCCGTTGTACATGGCAACCGGTGCGTCGCGCAGCATGACGGTGTAAACCGCCCGGCCGTCAGCCTTGTTCACGCCTTGCTCTGTCCCCAGCACGCCGCGAATGGCGTTGTCGAGCACCGGTGTGGCGCCCTTGCTGGCGGCGGCGGAGCCGGCCCCGACCATGAGCGCAGCGCTCAGCATCGTGGTGGCCGTCTTCGCGAGCATGCGGCGATTGGGAAGATCCCTATGTCGTTGCATTCGTCAAACCCCCGTAGTGGTGTTTTAGAGTGTCGCAGGCCCCTTGGCCGAGCACCGCCGAACGGTGACACGGTCTGGTTTCCACGATTTCTTGGTTTTGATAGACGCGCCCGAGTTGTCTCGGGTGGTTCATATCTTAAGCGGTCTTTTCGGCACGCCCTGCGGCAATCCGTGTGCGACCTTTGTTACGCAAACTAAGGCCTGCGTCACAGCAGGTCAATAAAACTTACGAAATTAGCCGTATATCTTTCATAATCACGGGAACTCTGTGATTTCTTTACTTATTCTTATCTCTGCGAATGTGCAGATGACGGACGGTGGTTTCGGGTGTAACTGCCTGTTGTCCGGCTGGAAACGGGTCAGTAAAGCAGCTTGTGGCCCAATTCCCGCACCAGCTTGGCGGCCACCATCGCCGTGATATCTTCACGATCCCGTACCGGATTGAATTCGACCAGATCGGCGCCCACGACGGTGCCGCGCAAATTCCGGATCAATCCGAGCACATCACGGGTCGACAATCCGCCCGGCTCATGGTGTGACACACCCGGAGCGAACGCCGGGTCGAGCACGTCCATGTCAAAAGACACATACACAGGCCCGTCGAAATCCAGCGGCACGGCGCTTGCGGAGAACGCGGCGGCTGTAACGGTCTCCACATCGAATCGCTCCGCCTGCTCACGCAGGTGGTCGCTGGCACTGCGAATCCCGATCTGGATCAGTCGATGGTCCGCGCAGTGCTCCATTACCCGTGCGAACGGGCAGGCGTGGGAAAAGCGGTCGCCCTCATATTCGTCGTAGAGGTCGGTGTGGGCGTCAAAGTGCAGGATGGTCAGCGGGCCGTAGCTCTCGGTCACCGAGCGGATTATCGGATAGGAAATCGAGTGGTCGCCTCCGAGCACAAAGGGTCGTGCGTCGGCCGCGAGAATCGGCTTGATGTGTTCGCCAATCGCCAGATACGCGCCCTCGTCGTCACTTATCTCCACGTCGCCGAGGTCGCGGAAGCGGGGGTGGTCGACCACCGGATCGCCGTTCTCCGCCGTCAAGCCCGATGCGCCGTTGTGCAGCACCCGCCGGATGCACGGCGGCGCGAGCGCCGGCCCGCGCAGAAAGCTCGATTTGTGGTCGTACGCGACGCCGAGGAGCGCCACATCGCCAGCGCAAAGTTCGCTCACGCCGACCCCCCGGCGGCCAGCGAGTCAGATTCAGACGGGGTCCGCCTGGGCAGTAGCGTGCTCGCGGCGATGGACATCAGGCAGTACGCGCCGAAGAAATAAAACCCTGTGCCGAAATCAGCGTCAAAGCGCACCAGCTCGCCCGCGTTCTGCGTCGCTTTGGCCGCAAGAAACGTAACGAACAGGGCGATCACAAACACATCGGCCATCGACCATTTGCTGATGGCCGAGGCCACGTCGGCCGGCTTTTGCCGCGCCGGTGACCATGCGCCGGTGTGGCCGTAAAAGGTCAGCCCGCCCTTCACGACGGGCACCACCACGCTGAACAACCCCACGAGGAACGCAACGAGCAGATGACCGCGACGCCCCAGTTCGGTCACGGTTGACCAGATGCTGCGTTCCTGCCGGTAAACCTCGATCTGGCCGTCGGTGTTGAGACCATCAATAAAGCGATTGGCCATGCCGCTGAACATCGACAGGCTGTTGTTCTCGGCGATGAGCTGTTTGCCCAGCTCGGCGATCTCCGCTTTCTCCAGCGCGCCGGACAGGTGAATCACCGGCTTGACGATGCCGGGGATCAGCGCGACGTAGGCCAGCGCGAACAGCACCAGTGCAAGTGCTCGGCGGTTCATGCGAGACGCCGCCCGTTGGCCACCGGCTTGTCCGGCACGGCCAGCACAACGCCGTCCTCCTGCACAAAACCGGTCACGAGGCACTCCGACATCATCGGCCCGATTTGCTTGGGCGGAAAATTCACCACCGCCAGAATCTGCTTTCCGATCAGGTCTTCGGGCTGGTAGCGGTCGGTGATCTGAGCGGACGATTTGCGCTCGCCGACCTCCGGCCCGAAGTCGACGCGCAGCCGATAGGCCGGGCGGCGTGCTTCGACGAACACCTCGGCGGCCACAATGGTGCCCGCTCTGAGCTCCACTTTCTGGAACTCGGCGAACGTGATGGTCTCGGGCATGGGGCGTCCTGACTGGCAACGGGTGCTCAATGGTGCACCACGTACGCCGTCTTGACGAACGACTCGGCGGGGGAAAGGGGCACATCCCTGTGCGGCTGGAGTTCCCTTCGGACGGTTGTTATCAAACCGTTGCTGTTCATAGCGACGTCGACCTCACAATCCCCTCACCCGAACTCAGATTTTTTTCGCCTCGCGCAGATAGGCGTCCAACGCACGCGCCAGAACAGCGCTAAGTGCCCGTTGCTTGAGGGGCTGCAGCGCCAGTGATCCGCTCTCGTCCATATACGCCGACTGGGCAATTTCCATTTGCACGGCGTGGATGCGGTCATCGGGGCGACCGTAGTGACGCGTGATGTAGCCGCCCACGAATCGGCCGTTCACCACTGAATCGAAATCCGACGCCGCCAGGACCTCGGCCACCGCGCCACTGAGCAGCGGATGGCAGCTTGCGCCGTTGGCGGTGCCGAGATTCAGCGCGGGGAGTGAGCCTTCAAAGAAGCGGGGCACGACTGACCGAATCGAATGGGCGTCCCATAAAAGAGCGAAGCCGTGCGTCTCGCGGATTCGGTCAAGGGTGGACGCCAGCGCGTGGTGGTAAGGCTCGAAGACGCTCGCTTTGCGATGCGCAATGTCGTCGGCATCGGGCGGGTTGTGCGCGTAAATCGGGTCGCCGGCAAACGTGTCGAGTGGGCACAGCGTCGTGGTCGATTGGCCGGGGTAAAGCGAGGTGCCGGCGGGGTCGCGATTCACGTCGATGACGTAGCGGCTGTAGTGGGCTTCCAGCGTCCACGCGCCCAGGTCGTCGGCCATGTCGTACAGCGCGGGAACGTGCCAGTCGGTGTCGGGCAGCGCTTGCGCCGTGGGCGTAAACCGGGCGGATACCTCGGACGGTACGGCCGTACCGCTGTGCGGGAAGCTGATCAGAAGCGGCGCGCGCCCCTGGCGCAGAGTGAAGCTCATTCGCCGGAATCAGACAAAAACGGTTGGATGAACCCGCCCAGCGCGCCGTCGCGGATGAGCGTGGCCACCGCTTCTAGGTCGGGCTGGAAGTAGCGATCTTTGTCCCACTTCTTCACCACGCGGCGGACGGTGTCGTACGCCGTTTCGATTTTTTCATTCGATCGCAATGGCCGTCTGAGATCGAGGCCTTGCGCGGCGGCGAGCAGCTCGACGGCCAGCACGTAGCAGGTGTTTTCGTTCATGTCGGCCAGACGCCGCGCGGCGAACGTGGCCATCGATACGTGGTCTTCCTGATTGGCTGACGTTGGCAAACTGTCGACGCTGGCCGGATGCGCGAGCGATTTGTTCTCGCTCGCCAGCGCCGCCGAGGTGACCTGCGCAATCATGAACCCGGAGTTCAGGCCCGCGTCCTCGACCAGAAACGGCGGCAACTGACTGAGACTGGAATCGATCAGAAGCGCCATCCGCCGTTCGGACAGCGCGCCGGTTTCCGCAATCACGAGCGCGAGGTTGTCCGCCGCCATCGCAACCGGTTCGGCGTGGAAGTTGCCGCCGGACAGCACCACGTCGCGTTCGGCGAGCACCAGCGGATTGTCCGACACGGCGTTGGCCTCCACCGTCAGCACATCGGCCACGTGGCGCATTTGGTCCAGACACGCGCCCATCACCTGCGGCTGGCAGCGCAGCGAATAGGGGTCCTGCACGCGGTCGCAGTGTTCGTGCGAGCGGCTGATCTCGCTGGGACTGAGGAGCGATCGATAAAGCCGAGCGGCCTCAATCTGCCCGGCGTGGCCGCGCAGTGCGCTGATATCGGGGTCGAACGGTGTGCGACTGCCCATCGCCGCCTCGGTGGTCATCGCGCCGGTGATCAGGGCGGCGTCGACGTTGCGCTCAGCCTCGAACAGGCCCTTCAGCGCCAGCGCGGTCGACACCTGCGTGCCGTTCAAAAGCGCCAGACCTTCTTTGGCTTCCAGCGTTAGCGGGGCCAGACCCACGCGGCCGAGCGCATCGCGGCTGGCGATCCGTTCACCTTGAAACCGCACCTCGCCGAGGCCGAGCAGCGGCAGGCTTAAATGGGCGAGCGGCGCCAGATCGCCGCTGGCGCCGACTGAGCCTTTGGACGGCACGGCCGGGTACAGGCCACGGTTGAGCAGGGTGATCAGCGCGTCGATCAGCCGATTGCGAACACCCGAATAGCCGCGCGCGAGTGAATTGATCTTGAGCAGGAGGATGAGCCGCACGGTGGCGTCATCGAGCAGCGCGCCCACGCCGGTACCGTGCGACAGAATCAGGTTGGTTTGCAGCTCGGACAGCCGATCGGTATCGATGGTGGTCTGTGCGAGCCGTCCGAAACCCGTGTTGATGCCGTAGGTCACGGTGCCGTTCTCGACCACGGTGGTGACCGCGTTGCGGCTGGCCCGAATACCGGCCCGCGCGTTTTCGTCCAGCGTCACTTGCAGCGGCGTGTGATACGCGCGGCGCAGATCGTCGAGCGTTAACTGGCCCGGTGTGAGAATCAGCGTGCTCATACGTTCAAAGACTCCAGCGCGCGGCGTGCGGCGGTGCGCAACGCGTCGCGGTTGATGTGCGATCCCTCGATGACTTTCCGTTCTCCGGCCACGAACACATCCTGTATCGCTCGGCGGCCGGCGCTGAAAACGTACGCATCGAATACGTCGTCGCCCAATGGCCCCGCCATATCGGGATCGAGTGTGACGAAATCCGCGCGTCGTCCTGGCTCAAGCGCCCCGGTCGGCTGGTTTAGCGCCTGTGCGCCGCCGCTTTGGATGGCAGCGAGAAGCGCGCAGCCCGTGCCTGCGGCGGGTGTCCCGAGCACGTTGCGTTGGCGATGCTGCAAACGCTGCGTGTTTTCGAGCCAGCGCACTTCCTCGGCCGGGTCGGTGCAAACATTGCTGTCCGATCCGACGGCGAGCGCACCGCGATAATGCACGGCATTGAAGATGCCGTCGCCGAGATTGGCCTCGGTGGTGGGGCACAGCCCGACCACCGCGCCCGATTCAGCGATGCCGTCCAGTTCGTCGGGCGTGGTGTGGGTGGCGTGGATCAGGCACCAGTGTTGATTGACCTGGCACGTCCGCAGCAGGTGGTCCACCGGTGTCTGACCGAGAACGCGCCTTGCGGTCTCGACTTCGGCGGTCTGTTCGGCCACGTGGATATGCACGGGCGTCTCGTCGGGCAGGCCGGAGGCATCCAGAACGGTGTTCAGCGTGGCGGTGTCCACGGCCCTGAGCGAATGGGGCGCCACTCCGATCCGCGCGTGCGGGCAGCGCGCGGTGTGTGCGGCGCTCGATGCCAGAAGGTCGAGGAAGGCGTCCGTACCTGTGACGAAGCGGCGCTGGTGGTCGCCGGCGGGAACCTGACCGATATCGCCGTGGCAGTACAAGACCGGCAGCAGGGTCATGGCGATGCCGGTGTCCTCGGCCGCCGCCACCGCGCGACGACCCAGTTCCGCGACATCGTCGTAGTGGGCGCCGGCCGGGTGGTGGTGCAGGTAGTGAAACTCACCCACACAGGTGTAGCCGCCCTCAAGCATGTCCGCGAACAGGGCGGTGGTGATCGCGCTGAACTGCTCGGCGGTCATCGCCAGCGCAAAGCGGTACATGACATCGCGCCAGGTCCAGAACGAATCAACGTGTTGGCCGCGTCGTTCGGCTCGCCCTGCCATCGCGGCCTGATGCGCGTGGCTGTGCACGTTGGGGACGCCCGCGAGGGCGGCGGCGTAACGGACGTCCGTCGCGGCGCAGGCCGCATCGGACTCTACGGAGTCGATCACGCCATCGCGATTCGCCGACATCCGCACGTTGTGCGCCACGCGCGAACCCAGCAAGGCGCGGTCAAAAAAATACGTGGCGGCGGTCATGGTGGGGTGGGCAAACGGCGTCGGCGTTGGTAGGCTAAACGTACTTGTATAGACGAGTATGTGCAACTTGCCCGCATCTCACCCTCAACTTGACACCGTCTGGCGTGGCGCGACGGTCGCGCAGCCCGGCGGTCGGCTGCTGACCGATACGGCGGTGGGCGTTGCGGACGGCGTCATTCGTTTCGTTGGTGCGCTGGATGAGTTGCCGGCGGCGATGGTCGATGCCGTGGCTCAGGTTGTGGAGTGCGAGGGCGCCCTGCTGACCCCCGGCCTGATCGATGCGCACACGCATCTTGTCTACGGCGGCTCGCGGGCCAACGAATTTGAGCAGCGTTTGAGCGGTGTGTCGTACGAGGCCATCGCCCGGGCGGGCGGCGGTATTCGCGCGACGGTGCGCGCGACCCGCGATGCCAGCGAAGACCAACTGGTGGCGCTGGCCCGTCCGCGGCTGGCCGCGCTGATGCGCGAGGGCGTCACCACCGTGGAGATCAAATCGGGCTACGGACTGTCCACCGAGCACGAGGTGCGCATGCTGCGCGCCGCAAAACGATTGGCGGTCGAGGGCATCAACGTGGTGACCACGTGTCTGGCCGCGCACGCCGTGCCACCGGAGTTTGACGGCAACGCCGACGGCTACATCGACTACGTGTGCGAAGACACGCTGCCGGCCGCCGCCCCGTACGCCGACGCGGCCGACGCGTTCTGCGAAGGCATCGCGTTCAGCGTTGCGCAGGTGGCGCGCTATTTCGACGCCGCCACGGCCTTGGGCCTGCCGCTGCGCCTGCACGCCGAGCAGTTGAGCGACCTCGGCGGCGCGGCGATGGCCGCGGAACGCGGCGCACTTTCCGTGGACCACCTTGAGTACTTGTCCGAACGCGGGGTGGCTGCTCTGGCGAAACACGGCACCGTCGCCACCGTGTTGCCCGGCGCGTTTTACACCCTGCGCGAAACCCAGGCGCCGCCGGTGGCCGCTCTGCGCGAGGCCGGCGTACCGATGGCGGTCGCCACCGACAGCAACCCCGGGACGTCGCCGGTCACCTCGCTGCTGACCACCATGAACATGGCGTGCACGCTGTTTGGGATGACGCCGACCGAGGCGTTTGACGGGGTGACCTGCCACGCGGCCCGGGCGCTCGGACGGGCGGACACGCTCGGTCAGATCGCCCCGGGTTTTCGGGCGGACCTCGTGCTGTGGAACGCGGAGCGTCCGGTCGACCTTTGCTACCCGATCGGGCTTAACCCGTGCGACCGCGTCTGGTTTGGCGGCGTGTTGCGCGCATCAGAGGTGGTCAGCTGATGGCCTTCGCTCTGCACCACAACGACCCGCGCCCGAAGTACGAGCAGATCAAGGATCTGGTGCGCGGGCGCATTACGAGCGGGCACTGGGCGGCGGGCACGCGGTTGCCATCCGAAAACGAATGGGTCGATGAACTGGGCGTCAGCCGCATGACCGTCAATCGGGCGCTGCGCGAGTTGCACCAGGAGGGCCACATCGACCGGGTGCACGGCGTGGGCACGTTTGTCGCCACGCGCGTGGCGCACGCCAGCCTGATTGAGCTGCGCGACATTGCACTGGAGATCGCCGAACGCGGTCATGCGCACCGGGTTCAACTAATTCGCCAGCGCACCGAATCGCTCTCCACGCGGGCGGCGACGGCGATGGAGCTGGCGCCGGGCACGTCGGTGGCGCGTGTCAGTCTGGTGCATTACGAGAACGACACACCCATTCAGTTTGAAGATCGGTGGGTCAACCCCGCGTGCGTGCCGCGCTTCCTTGAGCAGGATTTTTCGCAGTCGACACCGACGGCGTATCTGATGGCCCAGTTCGGGCCGGACGACATGGAGCACCGTGTGCAGGCGGTGCTCCCCGATGCGAGCACGGCGCGCCACCTCGACGTGTCGCGCGACACGCCCTGCCTGCGATTGACCCGGCGCACCTGGAAGGCGGGCGAGATGGTGACGCGCGCCGTAATGACCAGCCCCGGCTCACGCTACGACCTGATCGCCCGCTACGCGACCTGAATTAAACGATGGAGACAGACCATGGCATCCCGACCTGACGCCCTTCCCGGTACCCCCGGTCCTCGCACTGTCCGCGCACCGCGCGGCGCCGAACGCAGCTGCAAGAGCTGGCAGACCGAGGCGGCGCTTCGCATGCTGATGAACAACCTCGACCCGGACGTGGCCGAACGGCCGGACGACCTTGTGGTGTACGGGGGCATCGGCCGGGCGGCGCGCAACTGGACCAGCTTCGAAAAAATCTGCAACGCGCTGCGTGCGCTCGAAGACGACGAGTCGCTGTTGATCCAGTCCGGCAAACCGGTGGGCGTGTTCCGCACCCATCCGGACGCGCCGCGCGTGCTGATCGCGAACTCGAACCTCGTGCCCAAGTGGGCCAACTGGGATCACTTCAGCGAGCTCGATAAGAAAGGACTGATGATGTACGGCCAGATGACGGCCGGCTCGTGGATCTACATCGGCACGCAGGGCATCGTGCAGGGCACCTACGAGACGTTCGTGGAAATGGCGCGCCAGCACTTCGACGGTATTGCCACGGGACGCTGGATTCTGACGGCGGGCCTTGGCGGGATGGGCGGCGCCCAGCCGCTGGCCGGTACGATGGCGGGCTACAGCGTTCTTGCCATCGAGTGCGACCAGACGCGCATCGATTTTCGCTTGCGCACACGCTACGTGGACCGTCAGGCGCAGTCGCTCGATGAGGCGCTCGACTTGATGCATCAGGCGGCGATCGACGGTGACGCGATTTCCGTGGCCCTGTGCGGCAACGCCGCTGAGCTCATCCCGCAGATCGCGGCGTCCGGTCGCTGCCCGGACATCGTCACCGACCAGACCTCCGCCCATGATCCTGTCAACGGCTACCTGCCCCAGGGGTGGACGCTGGCGGAATGGCGCGATCGGCGCGAGCGAGACCCCAAGGGCGTCGAGGCTGCCGCCCGCAAGGCCATGCGCGTGCACGTCGCCGCCATGGTCGATTTTTGGAATGCCGGCGTGCCTACGCTCGATTACGGCAACAACATCCGCCAAGT
>JBCCMA010000092.1:0-13987 GCA_039026595.1 Pseudomonadota bacterium | reverse complement strand
GCCCTGCACGTCGTAGCCGAGGTTCAACAGAACCTCAGCAATGCCGCCCATGCCGACACCGCCGATACCGACAAAGTGAATACGGTGGATTCGGCGCATGCGATCCATCAGACGCCACCTTCACTGGGTGCGGGCAGATACGCGGCGAGAATATCGGCAACAGCACGCGTCGCGTCGGGCCGCGCCAGCCGGCGTGCACGATCGGCCATGTCTTGCAGACGCTCCGGCGACGAAAGCAAACGTCCGAGCTGATCGGCAAGCGAATCAGCTGTCAGGTCCCGCTCGTGCACCAGCAGCGCCGCGCCGGCATCAGCCAGAAGCCTCGCATTACCGGTCTGGTGGTCGTCGACCGCGAATGGAAACGGGATCAGAATGCCCGCCACGCCCGACGCCGCCAGTTCTGCAATCGTCAGCGCCCCAGCCCGGCAGATCACCAGATCCGCCCACCGATACGCAGCGGCCATATCATCAATGAAGGGCACCACGTCGGCGGTAACACCGCGCTCTGCGTAAGCGGCGCGCGCTGCGTCAACGTGCCGCTCCCCACATTGATGGCGAATGTCCGGACGCGCGTCAGCCCCAAGCTGTGCCAACGCCTCAGGCACCTTCTGATTGAGCGCCACTGCGCCCTGACTGCCGCCGATGACCAGCAGGCGGGGCGGGCGCGTCGTGTTAGCTGCCTGCACTTCAGGTTCGGTGCGCTCGATAAACGCCGCACGCAGCGGGTTGCCGACGAGCTCGGCTTCACCGTTTCGCAGCGATGCGGCCGAAAACGCATTCGGGAACGCGCACAAAACGCGCGTCGCAACGCGGGCCAAAAGGCGATTGGTCAGCCCCGCAACGGAATTCTGTTCGTGTATGACCAACGGACGTCCCAGCAATCTCGCCGCCAGTCCCCCTGGCCCGGCGGCGAAGCCGCCCATGCCAAGCACGACCGACGGACGGCGACGTCGCATCACCATGATGGCCTGCCACAACGCGCGCGCGATCCGGAACGGCGCGCCAATTCGCGACAGCCCCCCCGCGCCGCGCACACCGCGCACGTCAATCCAGTCGATGTCGATACTGGCCTCGGGCACGACACGCGCTTCGATCCCGCGGCGCGTGCCAAGCCACGACACCCGCACCGCGCGGTTGCGCAGTTCATCCGCCACCGCCAGCGCCGGAAAAACATGCCCGCCCGTGCCCCCGGCCATGATTAGAACCGAACCGCTCACTGGAACGCCCCCCTCGACTGGGGTGGCGAGGCCAGCGCGGCCTGCTCCGCCGCCGTGGTCTCGTGGTGCACGCGCAAAAGAAAGGCGCACGATGCCACGGCGATCACCAGCGCGTTGTTGCCGTAGCTCATCAGCGGGAGCGTCAGACCTTTTGTGGGCAGCGCGCCCAGCGCCACACCCATGTTCACGAACGACTGCAAACCGAACCAGGTGGCCAGCGCGTACGCGAGGTACGCCGGGAACAGGAGATTAAAGCGCGCCGCCTTCCGGGCAATGGCAAATCCGCGCGCCACCAGCACAAAAAACAGCACCATCGTGACCAGCACACCGATTAAACCCAGTTCTTCTGCCAAAACAGCGAACACAAAGTCGGTATGGGCCTCGGGCAGGTAGAACAGCTTCTGGATGCTCTCGCCCAGACCGACGCCAGTGACGCCGCCGCGCGAAATGGCAATCAATGACTGGATCAACTGGAACCCGGAGTCGTAGGGATCGTTCCAGGGTTCAAGGAAGCCGGATGCGCGCAGCAACCGGTAAGGCGTATTCCAGATCATTAACGCCATGGTGCTGACAGCAACAAACACCAGCACGACGTAGTCGCGAATCCGGACACCGCCGATGAACATCACGACGAGCACAGTGCCAAGCAGCACGGTGGCAGCACCAAAGTCAGGTTCGATCAACAACAGCGCGCACGCCAGACCAATGAACAGCATCGGCCGAACAAATCCCATGGTTGACTCGCGCACCGCCTCGCCGTGTCGCACCAGATAGCCGCAGACATAAATAAACAGAAGGAGCCGCGCAGGCTCGGACACCTGCAACCGAACCGGGCCAAGCTCGATCCAGCGCGTCGCAAAGTTGGCGGTGTAACCCACGCCCGGCAGGAGCACAGCGGCCAGCAAGATCAGGGCGAGGCTCAACCAGAGAAAACCGGTTTTTGACCAGAACGACAGGGGCATCCAAAGAACGAACAGCGACGCCACGAGGCTCATGGCCAGAAACACCGTCTGGCGTTTTAGGAAGTAGTACGGCGAGCCCATGGTCTGATCGGCGACCGCAACCGAGGCCGACGTCATCATCGTCAGACCAATCAGAAGCAGCGCGCCGGCGCTGAACACCAGCACCGGATCCAGCGTGATCCCGAAGCGCTGGCGCCACGTGCTCATGTGAGCGCCTCCACGGCATCAATGAACGCCTGACCGCGAGCTTCGTAGTTGGTGAACATGTCGAGACTGGCGCAGGCGGGTGACAGCAGCACCGTATCGCCCGCGCGAGCAAGCACTGCAGCGCGCTCGACCGCGTCGTCGAGTCGATCAACAGTGTGTACGGGACAAACCGATGAGATTGCGTTGGCCAATGCCGGCCCGTCCTTGCCGAGCACGATGGCGGCCCGCGCGCGTCCGGTCAGGGCCGTTGCCAACGGCGCTAGATCACCGCCTTTGGCATCCCCGCCGGCGATCAACACCAGCGGACCGATCGCGCTCTGTATCGCGGCCACCGTGGCGCCCACGTTGGTCGCCTTGGAGTCGTTGATCCACGTGATGCCGGCTCGCCGTCGAACAACCTGCCCGCGATGAGCCAATCCTGCAAACGCAACAAGACCGTCGCGGGCCGCTGGCCAATGCACGCCGAGTCTTTCGGCGAGCGCCAGAACCGCCAACGCATTCAAATGATCGTGCGCCTGCACAAGCGCCAGTTCGCTCACCGGCAGGAGTCGTTCGTCACCGCGTGCCAGCCAAAACTCACCATTGTGTTCGACGCGCCCGTAGTGCCCTTCCGCCGGTGCGTCGAGGCCGATGGTTGTGACGGCGTTGACGTGATTGGGAACAAGATGGCGCAATGAGCGCAGCACAACCGCGTGGTCCGCCGCAGCAAATACCCGCGTCTTTGCCTGCTGATAAGCAGCAAAACTGCCGTGGTGATCCAGATGATCGGCACTGACGTTCAACAGCGCAGCCGTACGCAAAGGCAGGTTGCCGCTGCGCTCAAGCTGGAAGCTCGACAACTCCAGCACAACCGCATCCAGATCCGGCGTGTCGAGAAGGTCCAGGGCTGGCGTACCCACATTGCCGCCAGCGCGGCAGCGGCGACCGGCGCCGCTGAGCACGGATTCGAGCCAGCACGTCACGGTGCTTTTTCCGTTCGATCCGGTGATCGCGGCGATCGGTGCCCCGCATTGTTCAACAAAAAGATCAATGTCGCTGACAATCGGCACGCCCAATTCACCCGCACGTGCGATCACGGAATTGTTCATGGGGATGCCGGGCGACGCGACCAGCCGAGTGGCATCGTCGACGAGTGATTGATCGAAAGCCCCAAGGTGAAATTCGATACCCGGCGCGCGCTCGCGCAGCGCAGACCAACGCACCGGGCGAGGGCGACTGTCATTGATCTTGATCGCCCGTCCCGCGCGATAAAGGTAGCGCGCGCAGGATTCGCCACTGGCGCCAAGACCGAGAATGAGATCGTGCCCGCTCATCTTAGTTTCAGCGTCGCCAGGCCCATCAGCACAAGGATCACCGTGATGATCCAGAAGCGCACGATGACCTTGGGCTCCGCCCAGCCCTTGAGTTCGTAATGATGATGCAGCGGCGCCATGCGAAAGATGCGCCGGCCGGTCAGCTTGAACGACGCCACCTGCAGCATCACAGAGACCGCCTCCATGACAAACACGCCGCCCATGATGGCCAGAACAATTTCCTGCCGAACGGCCACGGCCACGATGCCAAGCGCCGCGCCGAGGGCGAGCGCCCCGATGTCGCCCATAAAGACTTGGGCCGGGTAGGTGTTAAACCACAAAAACCCGAGACCCGCGCCGCACAGCGCTGCGCAAAAAACCAGAATTTCGCCCACACCGTTGATGTAGGGAATGTTCAGATACGACGCGTAGTTAACGTTGCCGGTCGCGTACGCAAACACACCCAGCGCGCCACCCACCAACACGGCGGGCATGATCGCCAGACCGTCAAGGCCATCGGTCAGATTGACCGCGTTGCTGGTTCCCACGACCACAAACGTCGCAAACGCCACGTAGAGCCCGCCCATCGGAACCATGACGTTCTTGAAAAATGGCAGGAGCAGCGCATGCTCGATCGCCGGCTCGCGCGCGGTGAAAAACAGGACCAGAGCGGCGGTCAACGCCACCGCCGTCTGAGTGACCATTTTTGCGCGCGCACTCAGTCCTTTCGAGTTCTTGAGGACAAGCTTGCGGTAGTCGTCGACAAAGCCGATCAGCCCAAATCCCAGCGTCGTGAGAAGGACCACCCACACAAAACGGTTTTCGAGATTCGCCCACAGCAACGTGCTGATGGCGATGGCCACCAGTATCAGCGCGCCGCCCATCGTCGGCGTGCCCGCCTTTGCGAAATGCGTTTCGGGCCCGTCGTCACGCACATGCTGGCCGATCTGGTAGGCACTCAAACGGCGGATCATCACCGGACCGACGACAAACGACAGAATCAACGCCGTCAGCGCCGACAGGATCGCGCGCATCGTCAGATAGCCGAAAACATTGAAGGCCGAGTAGTACTGTTCAAGAAAAGCGGCGAGGTAGAGCAGCATGACTAGCTGGCCTCCCTGTCGCTGGCGCGTAACGCATCGATAACCCGCTCAAGACGCATCGAGCGCGACGCCTTGACCAGTACATTGACGCCGCTCGGGTCGCGCGAGGCGAGCGCCGCAGCGAGCGCCTCGGGCGTCTCGTACCAATCGCTGCCTTTGCCGAACGCCGCCACGGCGGCGCGAGAAAGTGGTCCCGTTGCCAGCAACGCCTGCACGCCGCAGGCGCTGGCAAACCGACCGATGTCGGCATGTTGCTTGCGCTCATCGGCACCGATCTCGCCCATGTCGCCCATCACCAGCCAGCCTGGCTCGTCGAGTTCGGTCAACAACTGGATGGCCGCTCGCATCGAGTCCGGGTTGGCGTTGTACGCATCGTTAATGACACGCGCATCGAGCGGCGTGTCCACAATTTGCAATCGGCCGGTGGCCATCTCGGTCTTGGCAAGTCCCGAGGCGCAGTCTTTAAGCGAGATCCCGCACGCCAGCGCAGCCGCGATCGCCGCGAGCGCATTGCGGGCGTTGTGACGGCCAACCATGGGCAGGTTCACCGCGCACGATTCACCGTTCGCATGCACCGTAAAGCGGAGACTCGGACCCTCGCGATCAAGCAATTGCGTCAGGTCACTTAACGTGACATCGGCGTCCGCGTGTTGCCCGAAGGTAATCAGACGGCGCGGTGCGGCCAGACCGCACCAGAAGCCAAAATAAGCATCATCCCGGTTAATGACTGCCGTGCCGTCCTCGGGTAGCGCACTGAACATCTCGCCTTTGGTGCGCGCGATTTGCTCGAGCGAACCAAACCCTTCCAGATGCGCGGCCATAGCATTGGTCACGACGCCCACCGTGGGACGGGCCAGTGCCGCCAACTCGCCAATTTCGGCCGGACCGTTTGCGCCCATTTCAATGACCGCCGCGCGATGCTGTTCTTTGAGTCGCAGCAGCGTGAGCGGCACACCAATGTCGTTATTCAGGTTGCCCTCGGTATGGAGCGCCGGTCCGCACTCAGCAAAGATGGCCGCTAGCATCTGCTTGACGGTGGTCTTACCGTTGCTCCCGGTTACGCCAACCACATCCAACGCAAATTGCTGGCGCCAGCGTGCGCCAAATTCGCCCAACGCTTGTCGGGTATCCGACACCTGAATCTGCGGCAACGGAAGATCGTCAACGGCCTCGACCATGGCGCCCGCGGCGCCTTTTTCCTTTGCCTCGGCGAGGAAAGCGTGACCATCGAAGTTCGGGCCGCGCAACGCAACGTAAAGCGAGCCTTTCAATAGCGCGCGCGTATCGGTGCTCACGCCGTTGAACGCAGCGTCCTGCCCGTGCAACGTCGCGTTGATCAGATCGGCGGCAGCGCGCAATGATGCGACGCTCACGACGCGACACCGGACAGGGAAACCAGCGCGTCCGCAACAAGATCGCGATCCGACATGGGCAGCCGTGTGGAGCCTACGATCTGGACACCCTCGTGCCCTTTTCCGGCCACCAATACGACGTCACAAGGACCGCAGGAGGCAGCCGCTCGGCCAACCGCTTGTGCGCGATCGCGGCACACTTCAAACGAATCATCGGGACCGAAACCGTCCACGATATCCGCCACGATGCCGTCAGGGTCTTCGTGCCGCGGATTGTCATCGGTCACAATGGCATGGTCGGCCGCAGCCGCCGCCGCCGCCATTAGTGGCCGCTTACCGCGGTCGCGATCGCCGCCGCAACCAAACACGCAAACAAGGCGCCCGGCGGTATGGTCACGCAACGCACCCAGCGCGCTCACCAACGCATCAGGCGTGTGAGCGTAGTCGATCACCATTAATGGCTGCGTGCCGCCACCGTGGGTTTCCATGCGTCCCGACGGCGATGCGACAGTGCCCAATGCGGAGGCCGCGTCGGACATCGACGCACCCCAAGACGTCAATACACCCATCGCCTGCATAAGATTGTAGGCGTTGAAGCGACCCAGTAGCGGCGATTGGATCGATGCCTCGCCCTCGCTGGTCGCAAGCGTGACCGTCAATCCATTGCCCGTCGCGACAACGTCTCGTGGCGCAATCCAGCGATTTGCTGCCTCGAACGCATCGGCCGACGTCCCCACCGCAGTCAGCGCGACACCCGGCGGCAGGGCGCGGGCGGTGCGCGCACCGATGGGGTCATCGACATTCATGACGGCGTGCCTCAGATTGGGCCACGCGAACAGCTTTTGCTTGGCGCTCACATAGGCCTGCACCGTCTTGTGGTAATCCAGATGATCGCGCGACAGGTTTGTAAACACCGCGGTATCGAAGAGCACATCGTCAACGCGCCCCTGATCGAGCGCGTGCGACGACACCTCCATGGCAACGTGCTGAGCACCCTGTCGAAGCAGGAACGCGAGCCGGCGATGTACGGTGAGCACATCGGGCGTGGTCAGCGGACTCGGCGTCAGTGGCTCGTTCAGGCCAAAACCGAGCGTACCCATGTGCGCGCATTTGAGCCCCAGCAAACGCGACGCCCGGGCGAGAAGATGCACCGTGGTCGTCTTGCCGTTGGTGCCGGTGACCCCGCACAGCCGCATCCGGCGAGATGGATGCTCGTAGAATCGCGCGGCGATCCGTCCGCGACGCCGTGACAGTGACGGTACACAAACCGCGCCGTTCGGCACGGGATGATCACTACCAGGTTCATACGCCACGGCCGCCGCACCGGCCGCCAGCGCCTGCTCGACAAACTCAAGCCCGTGGCGCTGCAGACCGGCCGCCGCAAGAAACAGCGCGCCGGGTCGAACCTGGCGGCTGTCATCAGCCAGACCGGTCACGTCGATCGGTGGCACATCGCCCTGCGCGACGCCGTCCAGCAGCTCGCTGAGGGGCATCATGATTCCTCACCCGCGGTCGCCACCGCCACATGCTCACGGATGGCCTTCTCCGCCGTGCGCGCCGGTGCCTGATCGGGCGCCACCGCGAGCATGCGCAGTGCACCGCGCATGACATCGGCGAACACCGGTGCCGCCACTTTGCCACCCGAGTTATCTGTACCCTCGGGCTCATCGATCACAACCACGACAGCGAGGCGAGGCGAACTGGCCGGCGCGACACCGGCAAACCCGGTGACGTGTCGTTCCGTGGAATACCCGCCCGCAGCGTATTTGCGAGCCGTGAGCGTTTTGCCCGCCACGCGGTAGGCCTCAAGGCGGGCGCGGTGCCCCGTACCCTCGGGTGCCACGACGGTTTCGAGCATCGCAAGAAGCTGCTCGGCCGTGGATTCGCTCAACACGCGCTCGCCCCGAACCGGCTTGTCCCGTCGCACAAACGTGACCGGATACCTCACACCCTGCGCGCCAATGACGGCGTACGCCTGCGCAAGCTGCAGCGGTGTCACAGACAAACCGTAGCCATACGCAAGCGTCGCCTGCTGTAGTGGCCGCCAGTGCACATAGCTATTCAAAAGCCCGGCAGACTCGCCGGGGAATCCGCTGGTGGTCAGACTGCCGAAGCCGAGCCGGACCAGAACGCTCCACAGCTCGCGCGACTCCAGATCCAGTGCGACCTTGGAGATGCCCACGTTGCTCGACTTTTGCAAGATGCCGCCCATAGACAGCGGGCCGTAGCTGCGTGGGTCCGTGATTTCCTTATTGCCGACGATCAGACGACCAGGCGCCGTATCAACGATTGAGTCAGACGTGTATCGGCCGCTCTCGAGGGCAGCGGCCGCGATAAAAGGCTTAAGCGACGAGCCGGGCTCGAAGATATCGGTAACGGCGCGATTGCGGTACAGCTCCACCAGCAGCTGCGAACGATCATTCGGGTTGTAGACCGGGTGGTTGACCATCGCGAGGATCTCGCCGGTCGCGACGTCCAGCACGACAACCGAGCCCGATTTCGCACTGCGTTCTTCCATGGCCTCGGCCAGCGCCTGAAAGGCCAGATGCTGGATGCGCAGGTCGAGCGTCGTGGTCAGCGAGGCACCCGGCTTGGACGGCTTCAGACGACGCACGCCCGACACGATCTGACCGAGACGATTGCGCACCATCAGGTGCAGTCCGTCGCGCGAGCGCAGGTGCGCGTCGTACGCCAGCTCAAGGCCCTCCTGCCCCTCATCGTCCACATTAGTAAATCCAAGCACGTGCCCGCTGATCGGACCGCGCGGATAAAACCGGCGATAGTCGCGGCGCAGATACACGCCGGGCACATTGAGCGCCATCACACGCGCCGCTTTCTTCGGTGGCATATGACGACGGAGCGAGACATGCCCCATATGCATGTAACGACTCAACCGACGCTGAATGTGCTCGGATGAGTACCCGATGGCCTCGGACAACGCCTCCACACGGTCATTGCCGCCCGGAAAAAACGCGGCGGTGTCCACCCACACGGAGTCCACCGGCATCGACACCGCCAGGAACTCCCCGTGGCGATCCGTTACGGGTCCGCGGTGGGCCGGCAGCTTGACCTTGATCAGGTGCGCATTGCGCTGGCCCTCAGGAATCTTGCCGAGCGGGACCACCTGCAGGTAGACCGCGCGGGCGGCCAAACCCAGAAACGCAAGCCCAAGCCCGCACAAAACCAACGCCGGTCGCCATTTTGCGACAGTCAGCACTGGCGAATTACCTTTCGGCGTCGTGCTCGGCTTGCGCCGGTTCGCCTTTTTGCGCACGCGGGCCGTCATGGCTTGATCACCGCGACGTCAGAGGGGTGCGGCATAACCATGTCAAGCTCCACACGCGCGGTCTGCTCAACAAGGTCGTAACGCGCCAGATAGCTCTCAGACAGTCGCAGTCCGTTCCACTCGATCCCGAGCTCGTCGCCAACCGCTTCAAGACGGCGCAATTCACCGAACTTCTGATTGGCCTCATGCCGCGCGTACACATTTCCAAGCGCGGTCGCCAGCAGTGCCACCCACAGAAGCGCGTTGGTCAGCGCGGATGCCGGACGGGCGCTCATCGTACTCGCCTCACGGCCCTGAGCGTTGCGCTGCGCGCTCTTGGGTTTTGTGCACATTCGTCGGCGCCCGCCCGCGCGCGGCGCACCGCGATCTCAAGGCGCGGTTGAGCCGCGTCGGGGATGTTCGGCAAACCGCTGTACACCGGATCAATGCGCGACCCATCGCGGAAGAAACGTTTGACGATGCGGTCCTCAAGCGAGTGGAACGCAATGACGGCAAGTCGGCCACCCACAGCCAGCGCATCAACCGCTTTTGGCAGTGCGCGCGCAAGTTGCCCGAGTTCGTCATTGATCTGGATTCGGAGCGCCTGAAAAACTCGAGTTGCGGGGTGGATGCGCTCTTTCGAACGCGGAACCGAGTCGGTGATGAGCTGGGCCAATTGCCCTGTGCGGGTGATCGGGGCGTCGTCGCGCGCGCCCACGATGGCCGCGGCGATGCGCCGCGCGTGGCGCTCCTCCCCAAATTGTTTAAACACCCTGCTCATGTCGCGCTCGTCGGCTGCCGCCAGCCAGTCTGCGGCACTGGGTCCGCGTGTTGGGTCCATCCGCATATCGAGCGGGCCATCGGCCATGAAGCTGAAGCCCCGCTCCGGCGTGTCGATCTGGGGGGACGACACGCCGATGTCCATCAATAGCCCGTCGACCGCGCCGTAAACGCCGCGAGCCGCGAGCACCTCATCGAGTTGCTCAAAAGACGCGTGGACCAGTTCGACCCGCGCGTCACCGTTAAACCGTCGCCGCCCTGCGTCGATCGCGTCGGGATCGCGGTCCAGCGCAATCAACCGACCGTCATCGCCGAGCCCCTCGAGCAGCGCCCGACTGTGGCCGCCGCGACCAAACGTCGCGTCGACGTAACAGCCTCCCGTCACCACCGTCAGCGCCGCCAGAGCTTCGCCCAGAAGCACCGGCACATGCTGCTCAGCCAAGCCTCACCACTGGAACGTCGCCATGCTCTCGTCAGCCGGCGCCGCTTCGGTGCCGCCCTCCGGAATGCCCCAGTCGCCCAGCTTCTTCTGGTAGACCGCGTCGTCCCACAACTCGAACTTGTTGTCCTGTCCGATCAAGACCACCTTGCGATCGATGCGCGCATAGTCGCGGTGCATCGGCTTGATCAGGATGCGATGCGCGGAGTCCATCTCGACGGGCATCGCGTTGCCCACGAGCATGCGTTGCATGTTCCGGGCAAAGGCGTTGGCTCGCGGCATGGCATTGATGCGTGCTTCGACCTCGAGCCACGTCGGCTCCGGGTAGATCAACAGGCAGCGATCACGGTCGCAGGTCACAATCAGTTGCCCACCGCAGAGCTCGGCAATATGCTCGCGGTGCCGCGTCGGAATGGGCATGCGCCCCTTCGCGTCGACGGTTAATGAATCCGGACCCCGAAACATGCCTGCACAAGAGAGAACGCCGCTTACAACCCGACATTGACTCCCACGATCTCCCACGATTTACCACTTCAAGACACTATAGAGACGTGGCTCTTGGGGTGTCAACACGCGTGCGCGAAAAAATCAGGCTCGACAGTCACTTAGGCGCGAATTCGCCCCCGCGCGCCGCTCGATTACGCCAATAGATCAGCGGCTTACATAACCTTTATGAATTTTTCTCGACATGTGCCGCAGCATGCAGCGGAAAGGTGGCGCCACCGCGACTGCGCAAAGGCGAAATCGGGCACTATTTTTTTATTATATTTTTCATAATCTTAAGTCCCTTTGCGCCCATGAGAGCACGCCGGAGCGCGCGTTTCCCACCGAACGTGGGAGAACAGCCCAACCGCCTGCCGACGACCTGCGCTATGCGAAAGTGGGGCGAAATCCCACCAAAGAGTGCCTTTTGGAACCCGAATGGCGCCCTCGGCCCAGCTACGGCCAGGAAGACCACCTCGATAGGAGGGACAGAGGAGAAAAGTGAGCGGGCCGATAAGCCGGGTTCTGTCGTGGACAGTCATTCATCTGGCCTGCGCGTCGCCGCGCGACTCAAGCAACCTACCCGAAAGCGCCGTGGGCCACGGCTGCGGCGAACCGCTGCTTTCCTATTTGGTCTTGCTCCAGGTGGGGTTTACCCTGCCACGCCGGTTGCCCGCCGCGCGGTGCGCTCTTACCGCACCATTTCACCCTTACCTGCCGAAACAGGCGGTATCTTTTCTGTGGCACTTTCCGTGGGCTCGCGCCCCCCAGGCGTTACCTGGCACCCTGCCCTGTGGAGCCCGGACTTTCCTCGACGCCTCAAGGACGCCGCGACTGCCTGGCCCGCTCGCGCGCAGGGTACCACCCAACGGCATGCCTGGCCCAGCGCGCAGCTATGTCTCTTTCAGCGTCAGTCCGCACGCATAGGCGTCGCGTTTTGACACGCCGAGAATCTCGGCCGCCGTCGCCGCGGCATCGCGCACGGACAGTCGCGGCAGGAGCGCGGTCATGATGCGCTCAAGTTCGGCCTGCGCGACGTTGTGTTCGATACGACCCCCGATGATCAGCACCCACTCGCCGCGGGGCTCAAGCGTCGGCCACGCGTCGCCAAGTTCACCGAGCGTGCCGCTGTGCACGGTCTCGTGGAGCTTGGTCAGCTCCCGCGCGATCACCGCCGGGCGATCCACTCCAAAAACCTCGCCGGCCGCGGCGAGCGCGTCGCCGAGCTGGCGCTTGGACGCGTAAAAGATCATCGTCGCGCCCACGTCCCGCAGCGCGTCGAACTGGCTGCGCCGGGCGGCCGGTTTGTTGGCGACGAAGCCCGCGAACATAAACTGATCGGTCGGCAGGCCACTGATCGACAGCGCCGCAACAGCCGCGCACGCGCCGGGCACACTGATCACCGGGAAGCCCGCGTCGCGGACTGCCCGCACCAGCACAAAGCCGGGGTCGCTGATCAGCGGCGTACCCGCGTCGCTAATCAGGGCAACGGCCTTGCCTTCGCCAAGCCAGGTCAGCACCTGCGGCACGCGCTGCTCCTCGTTGTGCTCGTGCAGCGACACCAACCGCGCCGTCGCACCCAGATCGCGGACCAGCGGGCCGCTGACGCGGGTGTCCTCGGCGGCGATGACGTCCACCGCGCTCAATGTCGCCACCGCGCGATCGGTGATATCGCCACGATTGCCGATGGGCGTGGCCACCACGTACAGGGCCGGTCGTGCCACGCTGCCACTGTGCGCCGCGCGCCGCTGCTCGGTCGAGATCTCCATTTGGCCATTGTGCCTCGATTTGGCCCTTGGGCACGACGGCAGTGCCACGTACACTTCGCGCATGATGTTGACCAACACCCCTCGGTGCGCCCGCGCCTGGCCCGCACGGTTTCTTTTGCTCGCGACGCTGGTCGCCGCGCTGGCCGGTTGCCAGACCACCGGCACCACGCGCCCCGGCAGCGATCTGGATCGCGCACAGCGCTACGCCCAGCAGGGGCGCTACGATGACGCTGCTGAACTGTACGAGCGGCTGGCCAACGTTGAACGGGGTGAGCGGCGCGACGCGTTGCTACTCGATGCGGCGCGCAC
Organism: Pseudomonadota bacterium; assembly: GCA_039026595.1. GTDB lineage: Bacteria > Pseudomonadota > Gammaproteobacteria > Steroidobacterales > JBCCMA01 > JBCCMA01. The sequence continues at coordinate 809 of JBCCMA010000092.1, read as the reverse complement.
TTGGCTCGAAGGCGGCCGGCTGACCCGCGCCACCAACGCGGCCGATCAGGTCAGCGGGGGAGCGGCCAACAACGATCGGGCACTTCGACTGCTCGATGCCTTTCGGGCGCTGCGCGACGGCAACCCGGACGCCGCGCTGCAGGAGCTGGCCCGTCAGCGCCAGGCGGTGCCACCGCGTTATCTCGGGCTTTGGTATGAGCTGCGCGGCCGCGCGTTTTTCCAGACCGGCGACGTCCACCGGGCGGTCACCGCGCTGGTCGAACGGGAACTGTGGCTGAACACAAGCGAAGCCATCGCCGCCAACCGCGAGGTCATCTGGCGGGCGCTGCAGGCCGTCGCACAGAAAGGCGCGACCTTCGATATTCCCGACGGCGCCGACGACGTGACGGCCGGATGGCTGGCCCTTGGCCAGGCCAACGCGTCGGGTGCGCTCAACCCGCTGGGTAAGGCCGCCGCGCTGGCCGACTGGCAGGCCGCCTACCCGAATCACCCGGGCACACCGTTCATTGCTCGTATGAACGAGACGCCGGTCATGTCGTTCGGCTATCCGGACACCGTCGCGGTGTTGCTGCCCTTGAGCGGCCGGTTTGCGGGCACCGCGGCCGCCGTACGCGACGGCCTGTTGGCGGCCTACCTGGCCGACGACCAACAGATCGGCCGCCCGGCACTGCGGTTTTACGACACCAGCACGCTGGACGCGCCCGCGCTGCTCGAACGCGCCGCCGCTGACGGCGCGCGGTTGGCGATCGGGCCGCTGCTCAAAAACCAAGTCGACGCGGTCGCGTCAAGCCCGCTCACGATGCCGGTGC
>JBCCMA010000091.1:0-14142 GCA_039026595.1 Pseudomonadota bacterium | reverse complement strand
TTGATTCTGCAAAGAGTGGCACTATAACCGATATGAACCATATGTCAAGAAAATCAACGTCTGAAGACAATGGCGGAAGCGGAGAGATTCGAACTCTCGAAGGGCTTGCACCCTTGCCGGTTTTCAAGACCGGTGCATTCAACCGCTCTGCCACCTCTCCGGGCCGCGGATTGTCCCTTTTGTGTGCACCCGACGCAAACCGGCTGCAAATACCCTGTTTCACTGGACCGGCGTTCTCCAATATCATGCGCGGGATGCGCGTATTGGCCCCCCTACTCTTGATCGCTGTCGCCGCAGCGACGCCTGCCGCGTGGCCCCAGGAACCGGACAATATGTTGCTGAGCGCGTCGGCCAAGCTCGAGGCGCTCGGGATTGAGGTCAATGACGCCAGCCTGACAGCGGAGGACGCCGAACGGATCGCTCGCGCCGCTACCGCGCTGCGCACCGATGCCACCCGTTGTGTGACCGAGCGTGAGGCTCAAATTAAACGGCTCGAGAGCAATCTTCTGATTTTAGGCGACACGTCCGAGGAAGCGGAGGCCACCGCCGATGCGCCGGATGACACGCCGGCCGTCAGTCCGGTTATCTCAGAGCCGGAGGCGGTCTCCGAGCGCCGCGCCGCATTCGAGCAGGAAATGGCCGGCCTTAGAAGTGACGTGGCCGGCTGCAAGCTGGCGCAGCTCCGCGCCCGCGAGATCAGCGATACGGCACTGGAACGCCTGTCTGCCATCCTGGCGCAACGCTTGCTGAGCTATGGGCCGCGCAGTTTGCATGTGTTGCGGGACAACCTCCGACGGCCGGGCCGGGCGTTGCGTGAGACCGCCGATATGATTCTCACGCCGGGAGGGCGCACCGCCCTGTCTCGCCCGCAGGCTTTTGGCATCGGCTTCGCAGGATTGCTCGGTTTCCTGTTTGGTGCCGGCGCCGCGGCCTTGCTCGACCGCTGGGCAGAGCAACGGCGCGGCCGCGGGGGGCAGCCGGCTGTGGAGGTCGTCTACGCCCGCGTTCTGCCAAGGTGGCTGCCGATTCTCACAGCGTCGCTGGTCGCGGTTTTGACGCTGCGGCTGTTTCTGGGGGACACCTTGCAAGCTGTCCCGATGGCGCGTCTTTATGTCGCCCTGTTGGCGTTCTCACTCGCCGGAATTGTGATCGACTGGGCGGCGGGCCCGTATTCGCCGGGATCGGACATGTGCGAGGACACGGGCGCGGCGGAAACACTGCGCCGCCGTGGCCAGGCGCTCGCCGGCGCCATCGCCACAGCGTACTTTGTTTTCGGTCACGGCTGGTTTGCCACGCCACCGTCCGAGCAAGGTTTGGTGCTGCGCGCCCTGATCACGGTTTTCGTGGCCACGAGCATCATATGGCTCGTACGCAGTCCGCGCTTCGTTCCGGCCCTCGCTGGCCGGCTTTGGATCATGCGGCACGCACTGGGGCTGGCCGCCATTGCCATCGTGATCACCGAACTGCTCGGTTACCGCAATCTTGCGAACCACCTGATGCGCGCCGCGCTGGGCACCATCGCCGCAGGACTTCTGTTATGGATTTTGCTCTGGGCGATCCGCGCAGTGGTGGACGGCATCCTGAACGGCAAGGCGGATGTCAGTTATCGGCTCCGCAACTGGCTCGGCATTCTCCCCAATGAATCCAGCGCTGAGTTGAGCTGGCTCCGGCTGATACTAAGCGTCACTCTGTGGCTGATTTTTGCAGTGACCCTGATTTCCCTGTGGGACAGCACGGGCAACGCGCTTCCAAAATTGACCGAGATCGTGACTCAGGGCATCAAGCTGAGCGACCAATATACGCTGGTGCCCCGCGACGTGCTGCGCGGACTGCTCGTGTTCGGTGTAGTGATTGCACTAACCGCGTGGATAAAAGGCCAGCTGAACAAGCGCTGGCTCCGCGACATCGGTATGGACCGCGGATCGCGCGACGCCATCGTCACGCTTGGGGGCTATGTCGGGTTTGTGCTCGCGATTATCCTGGGGCTCGCGCTCGCTGGGGTCGACTTTCGCGGACTGGCGTTTGTCCTGGCCACGCTTGGCGTGGGTATCGGTTTCGGATTGCAGAACATCGTCAGCAATTTCGTCTCCGGCCTCATTCTACTTTTTGAACGGCCGATCAAATCCGGCGACTTTGTGAGCGTTGGCGAGGTGGAGGGTATCGTCAAGCGTATCCGCATACGCTCAACCGAAATCGAATCACTGGACCGTCGCAACATCATCGTTCCGAACTCGGAACTGATCGCCACACAGGTGACCAACTGGGTCCTTCATGATCCGTACGGCCGCCTTACGCTCAATGTGGGGGTGGCATACGGAAGCGATACGGAGCGGGTCCGGGACCTGCTCGAACAGGTCGCTGCCGAGCACGCCGAGGTCATTACGCGGGGTCCGGCCCCCGGACCGAGGGCGCTTTTCATGGGCTTCGGCGATAGCGCGCTGGACTTCGAACTCCGCGTCTGGATTCGCAATATCGAAAAACGTTTCGGCGTCACCAGCGATCTGAACTTCGCCATCGACCGGGCCTTTCGCAAAGCCGATATCGAGATTCCGTTCCCGCAACGCGATCTTCATCTGCGGTCCTGGTCGCAGGAAGCCGGCCCGCCCGACCCGGCACAACCGTCAGCGTCCGGCGGCGGACCTGACAAAGACAGCGACCCCGACTAGGTCTCTCGCGGCGTCAACGTCAGTTCGCCCCCGAGATAAGGACCGAGCGCTTCGGGCAGCCGGACACTGCCATCCGCCTGCTGCCCGTTTTCAAGCACCGCCACGAGCGTACGACCAACAGCCAGACCGGATCCGTTCAGTGTATGCACCGGCTCAGGTTTGCCCGTCTCCGGGTGACGCCACCGCGCCGACATACGTCGCGCCTGAAACGCACCCACGTTGCTGCACGACGAAATCTCGCGGTACGTCTGCTGTCCGGGGAGCCAGACTTCAAGATCGTAGGTCTTGGTCGCGCTGAAGCCGATATCGCCGGCGCACAGCGTGACCACCCGATATGGCAGCTGCAAACGCTCAAGGACCGCCTCGGCGTGCCCGGTCAGCGTCTCGAGCGCCGCCATCGATTCCTCGGGCCGCACGATGTGAACCAGCTCCACTTTTTCGAACTGGTGCTGGCGGATCATGCCGCGCGTGTCGCGCCCGTACGACCCGGCCTCTGACCGGAAACACGGGGAATGTGCAGCAAAGCGAAGCGGCAACGCGCCAGACGGCAGCAACTCCCCGGCGACCAGATTGGTCAGCGTGACCTCCGCCGTGGGAATGAGGTAATGCCCGTTGTCCGCGTCGATGCGAAACAGATCCTCTTCAAACTTAGGCAGCTGGCCGGTCCCGAAAAGGGCCGGCCCATGCACCAGCACCGGCGCGTTGATTTCGGTGTAGCCGTGTTCGCGTGTATGCAGATCAAGCATGAACTGGGCCAGCGCGCGATGCAGCCGAGCGAGCGTGCCGGACATGACGACAAATCGGCTCCCGGACATGGCGGCGGCTCGATCAAAATCGAGCGTCCCGAGCCTCTCACCGATATCCACATGATCGCGCACTTCAAAGTCGAAGACCCGTGGCTCACCCACGCGTCGGATCTCGACATTATCTGACTCGTCTTTGCCGTCCGGTACATCCTCGGCTAAAAGATTCGGCACACCGCTCAGGATCCCGTCGAGTTCCGCCTGCACACGGTCGAGATCACCCTCGCAGTCCTTGAGTCGGTCGCCGACGTCCTCGACCTGCTTCAGCAGTGGTGCAATATCTTCGCCACGACCTTTTGCGGCGCCGATTGATTTCGCGCTTTTGTTGCGCTCGCTGCGCAATGACTCGACATCCACCTGCAACGCTTTGCGGCGCGTCTCAAGCCGGGAGAATTCTTCCAGAGGAAACGCCACGCCGCGGCGGGCCAGATTGTCAACGACCTGCTGGCCGTCTTGGCGAAGCTGTTTGATATCGAGCATGGGAAACGCTGGCTGCCTATAACGGCGGCGACACTAGCGAATTGCCAGACGCCCGACAAGCATACCGGCCCAACAGCCCGCGACGCATAGAACAACGGTCGACAAAACATACGCCGCCGCCGGCAACCACTGCCCGCGTTCGGCAAGCTGCAATGTATCGAGTGAGAAGGCCGAAAACGTGGTGAAGGCGCCCAGCACGCCAGTAATCAGGAAAAGGCGCAGAATCATCAGATCGGTGCGATTTACAAGCGCGACGAACAGCACGCCAATGAGCACGCTGCCAATAACGTTCGCGGCAAAATGCGCTATAGGGAAGCTGCCCGGCGTACGGGTCATCATGCTCGACAACGCAAACCGCATCACCGCGCCCACCGCACCGCCCGTTGCCACCGCCAACCACGCGGACACGGTCATTGACCCTTACCGATCAGATTCTCGACCCACTGACACCAGCCATCCAGCCCGAGACGGGCGACCACCAACCCCATCACAGCGCCGCCCGCATTGGCGACCATGTCCAGCACATCGGATACGCGCGCGTCCATGAAGCCCTGTAGCCACTCCAGGCCAACGCCCATCGCAAAAAAGCCGGCACCGAACATCAAATGATGCGAACGCGGAAACAAACCCGCGAACCACACCACCAGTACGAAATACGCAATCACATGTCCGGTCTTGTCGGCCAACACCTCGGGGACCGGGCCATCCTGGCGAGGCCACAGCGTCAGAAGGATCACGGTAACCACGAGCGCAACACCGATGGTGAGCCAGAAACCGCGATGGGTAAGAGAACGCACGGCACGCCCGAACGGAAAGAATCAGGAGCCGTCGACAACGTCCGTGCCGGGCGGTGGCACGAAGGTGAAGACACTGTCGGCGATACGTCCGTTTTCCTCGACATCATCAAGCACGTACTGCGTGATATTGCCGATCTTGCTGTGCAGTTCCATCATCCGCAGCCCGTCAGACGAAAAGCCAAAGCGGACGATGGAGAAATCGGAACTGTCGGCCCGCGGACGCACGTCCACCCAGTCCAGCTCACCAACGCGGTAGCCGCCCACGACTCGAAAGTCCTTTTCAAGATCAGCGCCACCGCCGAGCAAATGCGCGGGGGTGGACCGGTCCAGTGAGGCCACATCGCGCACAGAAACCTGCTCGAGATCCGGCGTGTAATTCCAGAGCGAGATCCCGTCGGTGACGAGGAGCTCCGCTTCGGGCGCGGTCTCCTCCCAGCGGAAACGGCCCGGCCGTTTGAGCGCCAGCTCACCTTCCGATTGCGCCAGTGCCGTCCGGTCTTCGTCGAGCACAACCCCGCGAAAATGCGCGCGCAGCGTGGTGGTGTTATCCAGATAGCTGCGCAACCGTTCGGTGGCGGACACCACGGCGGCATCGACCTCTGACACCGAGGCTGCGGCGTCACTCGCCCCGTTGACGACCTCCTGCGCCGGTGCCGCCGTACCTGCGCACAGCGCGATCAGGCTACCGGCGCGTGCCCAATTTGAAAGGCTCCTGCTCTTCATCTGTATGTCAACCTCGATCACTCAGTCTTTGGGCGGCGGTGGCGCCAGCACTTCGCGCGCGCCGTTGCTCTCCGGCGGGCTGACCACTCCCGCCTCCTCCATCGCCTCCACCAGCCGGGCGGCCCGGTTGTATCCGATCTTGAGGCGCCGCTGCACGCCGGAGATGGAGGCCTTGCGGGTTTCTGTGACGATCCGCACCGCCTCATCATAAAGTTCGTCGCCCTCGGCATTATCCGCGTCATCACCGCCGGGTAGACCTGCAATTGGACCGCGCGGACCGGACAAAATTTCGTCGATGTACACCGGCGCGCCAGCGGACTGCAGATACTCCACCACCCGATGGACCTCGTGATCATCAACGAAGGCACCGTGTACACGGTTGGGAAGGGAGGTACCGGGCGGCAGATAGAGCATGTCCCCGTGTCCAAGCAGGTGTTCTGCCCCAATCTGATCGAGAATGGTACGACTGTCGACCCGGGACGACACCTGAAACGCGATGCGTGACGGAATATTGGCCTTGATCAATCCGGTGATGACGTCCACGGACGGCCGCTGAGTGGCGACAACAAGGTGGAGCCCCGCGGCGCGGGCCTTTTGCGCAAGCCGCGCGATCAGCTGTTCCACTTGCTTGCCCACAATCATCATCATGTCGGCCAGCTCATCGATAATCACAACGATCAGAGGTAACGCCTCCAGGTCCGGCACCTCCGCACCTTCGTCTCCCGGCTCGGCCTGATAGAGCGGATCTTTAAGCGGTTCACCCGCTTGCACCGCATCCCGAATCTTGCGATTGAACCCACCCAGATTGCGAACCCCGAGTGCCGACATCAATTTATAGCGTCGCTCCATCTCGGCCACACACCACCGCAGCGCGTTGGCCGCTTCCTTCATGTCCGTCACGACCGGTGCGAGCAGGTGTGGAATGCCCTCGTATACCGAGAGTTCCAGCATCTTCGGGTCGATCATGATCAACCGCACCTGCTCAGCGGACGCCTTGTAGAGCAGCGACAACACCATGGCGTTGATCGCGACCGATTTGCCGGAGCCGGTGGTCCCCGCAATCATGAGGTGCGGCATTTTGGCGAGATCGGCGCATACGGAATGACCGGCGATGTCCTTGCCCAGCGCGAGCGTGAGCGGCGAACGCGACTTGTCGTATTCATCCGAACGCAGCACTTCGCCCAAGGTCACCAACTCTCTTTGCTCGTTGGGGATCTCAAGACCAATAACCGATTTACCCGGAATGACTTCCACCACCCGGACACTGGTAGCCGACAACGCGCGCGCGAGGTCCTTTGACAGCCCGGTGACGCGCGAGGCTTTCAAGCCCGGGGCCGGACGGAGCTCAAACCGGGTGACGACCGGACCCGGGTGTACGGACACCACCTCTACCTCAATTCCGAAGTCTTTCAGTTTGAGTTCCACTTGACGGCTGCGCGCCGACAGCGACTCCTCAGAGTGCGTCACTGCCGCCGGAGGCGGATCGTCAAGCAGGTTCAACGGTGGCAGCTCGTTTGTAGTGGCCGGATCGAAGAGCGGCACCTGACGCTCGCGTTCGGTGCGCTCACTGCGTGGCGGCGCCACGATTGCGGGTTCGATGCGCGGCGCAGGCCGCGATTTGGCGCGCGCCTTCTCGGTTTTGACCGATTCGCTTCTCGCCTGACGCACGCGCCGACCCTGCATCCGGTCACGGGCCTGACCCACCACGCGATGCAATGCATCCCACGCGCCCAGCGCAATGGCGCCAACCCGATCCATGACCGCAATCCACGACAGTCGTATGAACAACGAGACGCCAGCTAACCACAGAGCCAGCAGCAAAAGTGTTGCCCCGAGCAGGCCGAGCGCGCCCGCGAAGGCGCCGCCGACAAGCTTGCCCAGCACGCCCCCGGCGGTATGACTCAAGCCGAGCGGATCAAAGTGAAGCGTTGCCAATGCGCAGCTTGTCATCAGGGTCAGTACAAAGCCGGCGCCGCGAAACGACAGTTCGGTACCGCTGACATTCGCATCACGCCGTCTCGCCCGAAACATCATCCATCCGGCCGCGCCCAACATGAGTGGGAACAGGAACGCCGGGCGCCCGAACAGGAAAAACGCGACGTCTGCGAACATGGCGCCGACCGGCCCGATGAGATTGCGCACGCTTCCTGCGCCGCCGGTATCGGCAAAGCCGGGGTCGGACGGGTCGTAGCTGAACAGGGCGGCCAGCGTGACGATGGCCAGTGCCCCAAACACCCACAGCGCCGCCTCGCGCAGAGCGCGGCTCACCGACGTATTCAGTACCGTACCGCTTTCCGCACTCTTGGCCACGCGTGCCGCTCCCCGGTCGCCCGCTGGAAGCTAGCGCAACAGCGCCGGATGGATCACATTACCATCCGCCACATTGATGCCCTTCATCAGGGCCGGATCGGTCGTCCAGTCGTCCTGAGTCAGTCGCTCCACGTAGGGTGTGATGGCCGCCGACAGCGCCTGCGACGCCGTTCTCGGCACCGCGCCGGGCATATTGGTCACGCAAAAATGCGTCACACCGTGGTGTTGAAACGTGGGTTCGCTGTACGTCGTCGGGCGCGTGGTCTGGACGCATCCGCCCTGGTCGACCGATATGTCGACGACCACACTGCCTGGCTGCATGGACTCCACCATGACCGTATCGATGACGTGGGGGGCTTTTTCGCCGGTAACGAGCACCGCGCCGACAACAATGTCCGCGTCCTCGACGGCACGCGCCACGTCGGCGTGGTGCGGATACAGTCCGGTGACGTTGGGCCCGAGGGCACGAGCACGTTCGAGCTTATCTCGATCCATATCAAAAACAGTCACCTCGGCGCCGAGACCAGCCGCGATGCTCGCTGACCCTCCGCCGGCCACACCGCCGCCCACTACCACGACACGGCCACGCCGCGCGGCGGGAATGCCGCCGAGCAGAATGCCCTTACCACCCTGAGGTTGATGCAGGAGATGGGTCGCCACTTGCATCGACAACCGGCCCGCAATGTCGCTCATCGGCGCGAGCAGAGGCAGGCGTCCCAGGTGGTCCTCAACGGTTTCAAAGGCCACGCAAGTCAGTCCAACGTCGCACAGTTGCTGCGTCAGGTCCGGCAGCGCCGCAAGATGCAAGTAACAAAACAAGAGGTGATCTTCGCGCAGTCGGGCCACATCCGGATCGATGGGTTCTTTGACCTTGACGATCATCTCATTATCGCCGTACAGCGTGTCCGCATCCGGACAAATGGTCACACCGGCGTCTTGATATTGACCGTCGTCATATCCGCTGAGGTCGCCCGCGCTGGTCTCCACGCAGACACTGTGGCCGGCACGGACCAGCGATGCACAGGCCGCCGGGGTCAGACCGACACGACCTTCCAGCGGCTTGAGTTCCCTTGGCACACCGATTTTCATTTCTTGCTGGTCTCCGATTGATGAAAACAGACCGGAATCGGCCCTTGTTTAATGCTCGATGCCGCCCCATCATCGCTGACTGCGCGGCACGCTTTTAGGCGCATTCGAGTGCGCCCCGCAACGGGTAGCGTCCCGGTGTGGCAATGGCATTGTGGTTGAGCCGCTCGGCACGCCGGTCGCGCCAGCGCGCGGACGGATAATTTGTTTCGGAGAAGTATACATGAGCGCATCGTCCCACCATCGTCTTTTGATTCTGGGGTCAGGCCCGGCGGGCTACACGGCGGCGGTCTACGCGGCCCGCGCAAACCTCGCGCCCACACTTGTTACGGGCGTTGAACAAGGCGGACAGTTGATGACGACAACAGAGGTCGAAAACTGGCCCGGCGATCCGCACGATCTGCAGGGTCCGGACCTCATGGCACGTATGCTCGAGCACGCCAAGCGCTTTGAGGTCAACATCGTGAACGACCACATTCACACCGCACGCCTTGGCCAACGTCCTTTCGAGCTGACCGGCGACAACGGGGTGTACACCTGCGACGCGCTTATTATCTCGACGGGCGCGAGCGCGCGATATCTGGGTCTGGAATCAGAAGAAGCCTTCAAGGGGCGCGGCGTCTCTGCGTGCGCAACGTGCGATGGCTTTTTCTACCGGGATCAGGATGTGGTTGTCGTTGGGGGTGGCAATACGGCGGTCGAGGAGGCGCTTTACCTGTCGAATATCTGCAAGTCAGTCACCCTTGTACATCGGCGTGACGCGTTACGCGCCGAGAAAATTCTTCAGCAGCGCGTCTTTGATCGTGCGCCGCCAAACGGAAATATTGAGGTGCTCTGGAACCACACGCTCAATGAGGTACTCGGCAACGACATGGGGGTGACCGGCGTTCGCCTGGCGAGCACCACGTCGGATGCGACCATCGAGCGCGAGGTCACGGGCGTGTTCATCGCGATCGGCCACAAACCGAATACCGATCTGTTCACCAGCGACCTTAAGATGGACGGCGGCTACATCGTCGTGCAATCCGGTCGCGACGGAAATGCAACGGCAACGAGCGTGCCAGGGGTATTCGCCGCCGGTGACGTGGGTGACCACATTTATCGTCAGGCAGTCACATCGGCCGGCACCGGCTGCATGGCCGCACTGGACGCTGAGAAATACCTCGATGCGCTCGACGCTGCCGCCGCGTGACGCGGCGGCGCCCATTATGAACACCGCGGCGGGCGTAGCGCTCGCCGACATGACCCAGGAAGAATGGTCGACGTTGGACCGGGACGACGACCCGTTTACTTCCCTCGATTACCTGCTGGCACTTGAATCAACGGGCCAGGTTGGTCCGGGGACCCGCTGGGAGCCCTGTCACGTTGCGGCACGTAGTGATGATGGTGCCCTCCTCGGGGTCCTCCCGCTTTATCAAAAGCGGGATTCCTGGGGCGAATTTGTGTTCGACTTTGCGTGGGCCGACGCCCACCAACGCGCGATCGGACCGTATTACCCTAAGCTCGTCACCGCTGTGCCGTACACGCCGGTCGGTGGCCGGCGGGTTCTGGTAGCACGGGATGCCGATGCCGATGCGGTGGCCCATGCCCTGATCGGCGCCGCGAAAAGCACGCTGGATAAGACCAGGGCCTCGTCTTGGCATATCCAGTTCTGCCACGCGGACGAGCGACGATGGTTTGAAGAGGCGAACCTGCTGCTCCGACACGATTGTCAGTTCCATTGGTTCAACCGTGGGTACGACGACTTTGAGGCGTTCCTCGGAACGTTCAAATCGTCAAGACGCAAAAAAACCCGACGTGAACGGCGACGTGTGCAGGAAGCAGGCGTACGTTTCGAAACCACGCACGGCGACAACATGGACAAAGAGGCGTGGTTCGATTTTTACCGCTTCTACGCGAACAGTTTTCTGGTCCGGGGACGCGAGCCCTATTTCACACCTCAACTTTTCCCCGAACTGGGCCGTCGCCTCGGTCGACGGATCATGATCAAGACGGCATTCCTTCGCGACGAGGCCGTTGCCGCCGCCCTTTTCTTGCATAACGATCAACGCCTGTACGGACGGTATTGGGGTTGCAACGCCTTCGTCGACGCATTGCATTTCGAGACGTGTTACTACCAGGGCATCGAGTACTGTCTCGAACATGGTCTGTCGCAGTTTGATCCGGGCACGCAGGGCGAACACAAGATCGCCCGTGGCTTCCAGGCCCACGCGTCTTACTCTGCCCACATGTTCCGAGAACCCGGCTTCCACGATGCGGTGGCTGAATTTCTGACTCGGGAGGGACAAAACGTCAACGCCTACATGGAGGCGGTCGATCAACATCTGCCGTTCAGGGCCGGGGAGTCTTCGTGATTGGCCCACCGCGGGGACCCATCATTCTCGCACCGGACGACCCACCGGACGCGTTCCCTGAGCCTGGACACGCGATGCGCGAGCCCGACGGCCTGCTTGCCGTCGGGGGCGACCTCAGCTCTGAACGATTGCTTGCCGCCTATCGACGCGGCATTTTTCCCTGGTTCAGCGACGGCGAGCCGATCTTGTGGTGGTCGCCCGACCCACGGTGCGTATTCCGACCCGGACAAGTCCGCGTTGCGCGTCGTTTGCGGCGCACGCTGCGCTCCTCACCGGTGCGAGTACGGATCAATACGGCGTTCGATGACGTAATCACCGGTTGCGCGGGCCCACGCAGCTACACAGAAGAGACATGGATCACCTCTGAGATGAAGCGAGCTTACTGCCGGCTGCATACGTCAGGCGTGGCGCACAGTATCGAGGCATGGGATGGCGAGCGCCTCGTCGGCGGTTTGTACGGGCTTGCAATTGGCGGCGTGTTTTTCGGTGAGTCCATGTTCAGCGCCACGCGTGATGCGTCCAAGATTATTCTGGTTCACCTGAGCCGTTGGCTTGAAAAACAGAAGTTTGGCCTCATTGACTGTCAAGTGGCGTCTGCTCATCTCATATCGATGGGCGCCATTCTGATGCCACGTAGCGACTTCGTTGAGGAACTTGGCCCGCTCTGCGCCAGGTCACACGACCGAACGCTATGGGAGAGCGGCCGCGAGATCGGATTTTGATGGCCTTCTCACGTTTTGCAATACGACGTCGGATTATGCACACTGCGCCGGTTTTGACGGTGCCAGATCAAGAGGAATCAACAGCAAGGTATGCCGAAAGAAGAAGCGATCCAGATGGAAGGCAAGGTCATAGAGACCCTGCCAAACACGATGTTCCGTGTTGAACTTGAGAACGGCCATGTCATCACGGCCCATATCTCAGGCAAAATGCGCAAGCATTACATCCGTATTTTGACCGGCGATCCGGTCACCGTCGAACTGACACCCTACGACCTCAGCAAGGGGCGCATTGTGTACCGCGGGCGCTAAGCGCGCCCGCTCAACTGCCTAGCTCTCGACCTCAGCCGGCGCCTCCGGCTCTTCCCGGGCAATGGACTGAATGGACAGCTTGTCCTCTTCCACGGTCACCATCGCGGTTCCCCCCTCGACCAGTTCCCCGAACAGCATCTCCTCAGCCAGTGGCCGTTTGATGTGCTCCTGAATCAATCGCGCCATGGGTCGCGCACCCATCAATGGGTCGTAGCCGTTGTCGGCAATCCATGCGCGCGCGGCATCGTCCAGGATGAAGCTGACACCCTTGTTTTCGAGGGTCGCCTCGAGCTCGACAATTAACTTATCGACAACACGCACAATCGTGCTCTTTTCGAGCGGCCCAAACTGAATGATTCCATCGAGTCGGTTGCGGAACTCGGGCGTGAAACTCTTGCGCAACACTTCCATGCCGTCGCTCGAATGGTCCTGATTCGTAAAGCCTATTGAACGTCGGCTCATTTCCTGAGCACCCGCGTTTGTGGTCATCACCAGGATCACATTCCGGAAGTCGGCCTTACGTCCGTTGTTGTCGGTTAATGTGCCGTGGTCCATCACCTGCAGCAGGAGATTGAAGACTTCCGGATGTGCTTTCTCGACTTCGTCGAGCAGCAGCACACAGTGCGGATTTTTCGTGACCGCTTCGGTCAGAAGGCCGCCCTGATCGTAACCAACGTAGCCCGGGGGCGCACCGATCAGGCGCGACACCGTATGACGCTCCATGTACTCCGACATATCGAAGCGCACCAGCTCGATGCCCATGATCATGGCCAACTGACGGGTGACTTCGGTTTTACCGACACCGGTCGGCCCGGCAAACAAAAACGCGCCGACGGGCTTGGTCTCATCACGCAAGCCGGAGCGCGCCATCTTGATGGCTGAACCCAGCGACTCTACGGCCTGGTCCTGACCAAAAATCACGAGCTTGAGATCGCGCTCAAGATTACGCAGCACATCGCGGTCCGACGTGGAGACGGACTTGGGCGGAATGCGCGCAATCTTGGCCACGACCGTTTCGATGTCGTCGACCGAAACATGGTCACGGACTTCCGTTTCCGGCCGCAGTCGCACGTTTGCGCCGGCCTCATCGATCACGTCAATCGCCTTGTCGGGAAGCTGACGATCGTTGATGTGGCGCGCTGACAGTTCAGCGGCGGCACGCAGCGCATCATCGCTGTAGGTCACGCCATGGTGCTGCTCGAAGCGCTCGCGCAGGCCCAGAAGAATCTCCACGGTCTCATCGATCGACGGTTCGACCACTTCGACCTTACGGAAACGCCTTGCCAGCGCGTGGTCTTTCTCAAAGATCCCACGGTATTCCTGAAACGTCGTCGAGCCGATGCAGCGCAGCTCACCGCTCGACAGCACCGGCTTGATCAGATTGGACGCGTCCATGACACCGCCCGAAGCGGCGCCCGCGCCAATGACCGTGTGAATTTCATCGATGAACAGGATGGCGCCGTCCTGCTTGCGCAATTCAGCGAGCAGGCCCTTTAGCCGTTTCTCAAAATCGCCGCGGTACTTTGTACCGGCGATCAATGTGCCCATGTCCAGCGAATAAATCGTGCTGCTGCGCAAAACCTCGGGCACATCGCCCTCAAAAATCTTACGTGCAAGGCCCTCCGCAAGCGCAGTTTTGCCAACGCCCGCGTCTCCGACATAAAGCGGATTGTTCTTGCGTCGGCGGCACAGAATCTCGATGGTCCGCTCAATCTCGGCATCACGGCCGATCAGCGGATCGATCTTGCCCTGCGCCGCGCGCTCGTTAAGGTTGGTCGCGTATTGCTCGAGCGGCCCCGCTTCAGTTTCGGCGTCGGCCGGCTCAGCCCCCATATTGGGGCTGTCGCTCGGTTTCGCACTGTCTGAGGCCTTCGACAAGCCGTGGGAGATGT
>JBCCMA010000090.1:0-14267 GCA_039026595.1 Pseudomonadota bacterium | reverse complement strand
GGCCGTAGGCCTTGGCCGTTACCCGGGGGTCGCACAGAACGCAGACGCCCAAATCGTCGGGATCGCGAATCAGACGGCCTACGCCTTGCTTCAAGGTGATGACCGCCTCCGGAACCTGGTGACGCATGAACGGATTGACGCCACTGCGCCGAAGCGCGGCAAGCCGTGCCTCGGTGACCGGATCACCCGGCGGCGAAAACGGCAACTTGTCGATGACCACCAGACGCAGCGCTTGACCACGCACATCCACCCCCTCCCAGAAACTGGCCGTACCCAGCAACACCGCGCGACCGTGTTCGCGGAATCGGCGCAGCAGGTCGTCGCGCGGCGCATCGTCCTGCACGAGGATGGGGTGTGCACGGTAATCGCGTAAATGCCCGGCGGCCTCGCGCAACGCCCGACGACTGGTGAAGAGCAGGAAAGCGCTGCCGCCCGACGCCTCGATCAACGGCAAGGCGGTCCGAACGACCGCTGCGGTAAATCCGGCATCCGAAGGCAGTGGCAAACCCTTGGGCAGGAACAGTCTGGCGTGCTGTTCAAAATCAAACGGACTGCCGAGCTTGAGCGTGGTGGGCTCGGCCAGCCCGACGCGTTCTGTGAAATGCTCAAAGCGATCCCCGATGGCCAGCGTGGCGGACGTCAGAACCCAGGCGGTATCCACTTGCTGCATCATGTCGCCGAGCGGTCCGGCCGCGTCCAGCGGTGTGCTGTGAAGCGCGTAACCGTTGCCGAGCGTTTCAAGCCAGCGCACCTGATCATCGTTATCGTCGGTGACGCGTGCCAGCGTCTCGACGAACTGGCCCACGCGTCGCGCGACGCTGTCCAGCCCGGTGGTCAGCGACGCGATCGGGTCGAGAACGCGGGCCAGATCGCCCAAAGCAGCATCGAGCTCGTCCAGCGCACGCCGCGCGGCGGTGGACAGGGCATTGAAATTGACGCGCTGCTGGGGCGGGCCGAGTCGGGTCCGAAACAGCGCACTTGCATCACGCACCGCACGAGCCGACGGCAGAATATCCTCTGCATCGGTGACGCCATCGTCCAACTCCCTTTCCAGATCGGCCAATGCCGTGCTGATCTGGCGGCCGCTGACACGCGACCCGAAAAACCGCGTGGCGACCTCGGGCAACTGATGGGCCTCATCGACGATGCACGCATCGGCACCGGGCAGAAGCTCGCCGAAGCCTTCTTCCTTCAGCGCGAAGTCCGCCAGAAGCAAGTGGTGGTTCACCACGACCAGGTCCGCCGCCTGCGCCCGACGGCGCGCCTTGAGAACAAAGCACCCTGACGCATCTGGACCCTCGTGCCCCGCGCAATCATCCACCTGCGACGTGACATGGGCCCAAACCGGGTGCGCCTCGCCGATGCCGGCCTCGGCAATGTCGCCGGTTCGCGTGCCCTCAGCCCACAAGGCGATGCGTTCGAGCGCCGCTTCAATATGGGGACCGAGTGCCTTACCGCGTGCTTTATTAAGCCGGTACCGGCACAGGTAATTCGACCGCCCCTTGAGTAGAGCGGTGCGAACAGGTTGACCGAGCGCGGCCGTCACATTGGGCAGATCACGGTGGAAAAGCTGATCCTGCAGGTTGCGCGTACCGGTCGAGATGATCACGCGACGCCCCGCCAACAGAGCCGGCACCAGGTACGCGAGTGTTTTGCCGACGCCCGTGCCGGCCTCGACCACCAGCGTGTCGCTGTGCGCGAGCGCGCGGGCCACGGCACGCGCCATCTCAAGCTGCGGCTCGCGCGGTGCGTAACCGGGAAACTGTCGGGCGAGCGGACCGGCCGCGCTGAACGTATCGGCCAAGGTGTCCGATTCGACCGTCGTCAAGGGCCTGTCACTGGAGGTAGCCAATCAGCGGCCACCCGGCCTTGGATCACGCAAGGCGAGCGCATCGGCCTGAGAGAGGACCTCAGGGTCGCCGCGCGACAAACCCCGCGCACGGCGCGTCAGGGCCGCTGCCTGTTCGGCGTCACCCTGCGCCAGACGCACATCCGCCAGTGCGAGGTAAATCCATGGATTGTCCCGTTCGATTCGCAGCGCGCGCTCAAGTTGCGCCGCCGCCGCTGCAAAGTCGCGTCGGGCGCTCAAGCGCTGGGCCTGTTGCACAAGATGTGCAGCTGCCGGCCCGGGCTTGGCGGCAACGGGCGGCGCGCTGGGCACGTCAGCCGGGTCCGGCTCCCCGGTCCCGGACGCATCACGAGGCGGCGCCAGCTCTGGCACCGTCACGATGCCGGGCTCAGAAGGCGTCTCGTAGGGTGTGATGTTTGTGCAAGCGGAACCGCCGAAGAGAAAGACCAGTGCGAGTCCTAATCGGATATCAATCGATCGCGCAGCCATGGAAGAATCCCGTCGTTGTTCTTGTCACGTCCGCCCGGCGCTGCCGTGCAGGGTGCCACGGGAAGATCGTTGAGCGTGCGCGGCAATGGTAGCACCACCGTGTCATCACACGCGTCGTCTCCCAGCATGCCGGTGGCGTAATCCAGAGTCGCCGCGACAATCTGCTCATCGTGTGGCATTTCATACGGCACCTCGGCAACCGACCGGATCATGTGCGCCCAGATCGGCAGTGCCGCGCGCGCGCCACCGAGTGCGATTGGCGCATTATCGTCACGCCCCACCCATACCACCGCGAGACGGTCACCGGTAAAGCCGGCAAACCACGCATCCCGGTAGTCGTTCGTACTGCCCGACTTGCCGAGCGCCGTCATCTCGCCGGGAACGATGCCCGCCGCTCGCCGGCCGGTGCCATGTGTCATGACCGTGCGCATGCCTCCGAGAATCTGAATCACGGACGCCGAACGCGCGACGCCTTTCAGCCTCAGATCGTAGCGCTTGAGCGGTTGGCCATCGGCGTCTACCACGGCACGGACCGCTCGCAAGGGTGTCGCTTCGCCGGCGGTGGCGAGCGCGCCGTAGGCTTCGGCGACCTGTCGAGGCGACAGATTGATCGCGCCGAGCGTGATCGAAGCGTAGCGCGGAATGCTGACGTCGGGCAGCGCGGCCTCCAACTGACGCGCAACGGCGTCCACCCCCAGCGCGAGTCCCGTGTGAACAGCGGGTCGATTAACCGACTCGGCGAGCGCGCGATAAAGCGGCATGGCGCCCACATCACGATCGCTCAGATTGGCCGGCGCCCAGATCGATCCATTCGGGAGCGCCACTTCGATCGGATCATCCGGCAGCACGCTGGCCAGGTGAAAGTCCCCCGATTCAATCGCCGCCAGATAGACAAACGGTTTGACCAGTGATCCGACGGACCGGCGCAGTGTGATCGCGCGGTTGTATCCGTCAAAGCCCGGATGTCGACCGCCTATGACGGCGAGCAATTCACCGTTATCGGGATCACTGATCACCGCGCCAACCTGCAGCGTGCCGGCTTGTGTGCCCGTGTCACGTTCAACCTGAGCGAGCTGTCGGGTGGCGATGCGCTCGGCCCGCGCCTGTACAAACGGATCAAGCGCAGTGAATACCGTCAGACCGACCGTATTGAGGTCGCTCGCCGCGTAATCCCTCGCAAGCTGCGCCCGCACCTCGTCCATGTAGGCCGGCGTTGCGCCGGCCGCCCGTCCCGGACGCGCGACCACACCGAGTTCGGCGCGCTTGGCCGCCTTCGCGGTGTCCGCGTCCACAATGGCCTGCTCGGCGAGCACATCAAGGACCAGATTGCGACGCGCTTTCGAACGCTCAGGGTGGCGTCGTGGGTCGTAATAAGACGGCCCCTTGATCAGGCCGACCAGCAGCGCAACGTGCTCGATGGACAGTTCATCCAGAGGCATACCGAAATAAAACTGCGCGCCCAGCGCAAAGCCGTGCACGGCGCGCGCACCGTCCTGGCCGAGAAACACCTCGTTTACATACCCGGTCATCAGGGCACGCTTGTCAAAGCGGGCGTCGAGCAGGACGGCCATCAGGGCTTCGTTGACCTTGCGCGTCAGCGTGCGCTCATTCGTCAAAAAATAGTTCTTCACCAGTTGTTGGGTCAGGGTGCTGCCGCCCTGACGCATCCGGCCTGCCTTCAGATTCACCACCACCGCCCGAGCGACGGCTTTGGGGTCCACCCCGTGGTGGTCGTAGAAGGCCCGGTCCTCCACCGCAACCAGGGCAGCCTTCAAAGGGGCCGGTACCTGTTCGGGCGACAGGACGATGCGATCCTCCCGTGAGGCGGGCAACAGCGAACCCATCATCAATGGGTCCAGCCTGGCGATCGGCGCGCGATCCGGCCCCGCTTCGACACTCGCGACGCGCCCACCGTCGAAGCGGACGGCCACGCGCACGCTTGGTTGTCGGCCGTCCCAGAAATCGAACGCGCGGGTCTTCATGGCCACCCGACTCCGGGAGACACTGAACTGCCCGGCTGCGGACACCGACACCACCCTGCGGTAACCCAGCGAATCGAGGTGCGCGAGCAGTTCGTCCTGGCTGAGCGAGCGTCCGGCGTATAGCTCGGTGGGTTGAGCGTAGACCCGCGCGGGAACGTCCCAGCGTCGGCCTTCAAAAGCGGTTGTGATTTGACGGTCCAGCAGCGCCATGTAGAACGCCAGTCCGGCCAGACCGATCAGAACGGGCCACCGCGACCAGCGCCACAGCGTCTTGAAAAAACCGGTCTGACCACCACGTCGCCCGGCGGCGCGGCGGGATCGAGCCGCGCGTTGGTTCAGTTTTGCCATGGCCGCACGCTATGCGCGGTGGCCCGGCGGGTCAACGCTTTCCATAATTCATCACAAGACGGCCACACAAAGTCCGATTTTTTTTAAAAACCCGTTGAAATTCAGCCATCACCCACTATTGACACACTGCAGCAAAACCATTATTCTGCACCGCAACATAGAGATTTTCGTAAAACGCTTTTCGTTTTTTTGACCTCACCCTAGGAGCTTTGAAATGAGCAACCCGATCCAAAACCTGGTTCGCCCGCTGGTCGACACCTCCGTGCGCGCCGTCTCCGATTCGCTGAGCACCTCCCGCGACATCGCCGTAAACGGCGCTGAGTGGGTCGCCCGCGGCCGCAAACCGCTGCACGTTGTCACCGAGTCGGGCCTGCGACTGAACACCATCTCGCACAAGAGCGTGGCACGCCTCGTCAATGTGCAGGCTGAGATGATCGAAGGCACGCTCGAAGCCGTCGCCAAGCGTCTGGAAACCGCCGCAAACGCCAACAGCGTCAGCGAGCTGGTCAACGAACAGGTCGCCCTGCTGCCAGCGACGCGTGACCGTCTGACCGGCGACGTGCGCAAGGCGCTGGATGTGCTGAGTGACACCGGCGACGATCTCCGCGACCTGTTCACCGAGACGGTGCGCGACTTCCGCAGCGACAGCGAGTCGGCAGTAGAAGAAGCCGTCACCACGGCCAAGCGCACCGCCAACCGCACCAAGCGCAAGGCGAGCACCGCGGCCAAGCGCGCCAAGACCCGCACTCGGAAAAAGGCGGCAGCGGCCAAGAGAAAAGTGACGCGCGCTGCGAAAAAGGCGGCCGAATAAGACTGCGTCGCACGCAAATTTGATAGGTCCCATCTCCCGGACCTGATGTCGGGCCCCTTGACTCCGGTTGAGGGGCCTTTTTATTTGGCATTGTGGTAACTCGACGGTGCGCCAGCCCGTCAGGTCGCTATAATGCGGCGCCAACGCACTCTTTCTACGCGCGCCGCACCATCAGCGGGCAAGACGGACAATTTATGACAACAACGAATACAGCGCTTGAGCGCTGGGTCGACCACGTGGCGCGCCAGACTCGCCCATCAGACATCCACTGGTGCAACGGCAGTCAGGACGAATACGACCAGATGGTCGCCAAGATGCTTGCGGACGGCACCCTGAAAACGCTCAACGAGGCGTATCCGGATTGCTACCTTCACTTGAGCGACCCTCAGGACGTTGCCCGGGTGGAGCATCTCACGTTTGTGTGCACCCGCGAGCGAGAGGATGCCGGGCCCAACAATCACTGGATGGCGCCCGACGAGGCGCACGCCAAAATCGATGCGCTGTTCGAAGGCTGCATGGACGGCCGAACGATGTACGTGATTCCGTACTGCATGGGCCCGATCGATTCGCCGTTCTCGCGCTGCGGCGTGGAAATTACGGACAGCCCGTATGTGGTGGCCAACATGCGCCTCATGACCCGCATGGGCGACGCGGCACTGGCCCGCATCGAATGCGAGAACACCTTCGTACGGGGTCTGCATTCAATTGGCGATCTCGACCCGGAACGGCGTTTCATCATGCATTTTCCGGAAGAACTCAGCATCAAGAGCATCGGCTCGGGATACGGTGGCAACGCGCTGCTTGGAAAGAAATGCCACGCATTGCGTATCGCAAGCTATCAGGCGCGTCAGGAGGGCTGGCTCGCCGAACACATGTTGATCCTCGGGCTTACGAGCCCGAGTGGTGAGAAGACCTATGTCGCGGCGGCATTCCCATCCGCCTGCGGCAAGACGAACCTCGCAATGATGGTGCCGCCCGACGCCCTGCCAGGATGGAAGATCGAAACGGTCGGCGACGATATTGCATGGCTGCATCCCGGAGACGACGGCCGTCTTTACGCCATTAATCCGGAGGCCGGCTACTTCGGTGTGGTGCCGGGCACCAGTCCGGACACCAATCCGCACGCGTACGACATGATCCAGTCGGACACGATCTTCACTAACGTCGCGCAAACCGAAGACGCTAAACCGTGGTGGGAGGGTTGTCCGGACGGCACGCCCACAACCAACTGGCGCGGCGAACCGGTGGCCGACGGCGAAAAGGCCGCCCATCCCAATTCGCGTTTCACCGTGGCGGCCAGCCGCAATCCCGTATTCAGCCCGAGCGCGGAAGACCCCGCCGGTGTGCCGATTTCAGCCATTATCTTCGGCGGTCGCCGCCGCGAGCTTGCGCCGCTGGTTTATGAAGCGCGCGACTGGAACCACGGCGTGTTGATTGGTGCCGGCGTCGCATCAGAAACGACCGCCGCCGCCGCCGGCGACGTCGGCGTGGTGCGCCGCGACCCGATGGCCATGAAACCGTTTTGTGGCTACAACTTCGCCGACTACTGGTCCCACTGGTACAAGGTTGGCAACGGTCTTTCCAATCCGCCCAGGGTATTCCATGTGAACTGGTTCCGTCAGGATGCCGCCGGCGCATTTTTGTGGCCGGGCTTCGGCGACAACCTGCGCGTTTTGAAGTGGATCACCGAGCGCTGCCGAGGCGAGGGCGACGCGGTCGAAACGCCCATCGGATGGCTCCCCACAACAAGCGGAATAGACACCAACGGCATCGAGATTACCGACGAGACGCTTGCATCCCTGCTGCACGTGGACCGCGAGGCATGGCGTGCCGAAATGGACAACGTTGAGGACTATCTCGGTGAGTTCGGGGACCGGCTACCGCCCGAGCTTAAGGCTCAGCAAACGGCGGCCAGAGATCGGCTGAAAACGTGATCAGGAAAGCCGTGCGGCAATCCCCGCGCGGTCAATCTTCGTAGGCGAACTCGATAGCTTGCGGCGAACCCGCCTGGGGGACACGTCCGAGGCCAATGCTGCCCTCCCCCAGAATTTGCAGGCTGTCGCGGCGTACGAACTGTTCTTCACCGTTGCTCTGCAAAATGCAGGTGCCGTTGGTGCTCTGGTCGACAAGCATAAACTTGCCCCGAACGTACTCGATGCTGGCGTGCAATCGTGAGATCAGTGTGTCCTTGACGACAAGATCACTGTCCACCGACCGCCCGATGCTCACATAGGGGCGGTTCTGGTCGATCACCAGCTGCTCTCCGCGGTATCTGAGAACGAGCTTTTGCGGCTTCGACATCGTGGCCTCAGCCCAATTGATCGTGGGCAGCATGCGCGTGTTGTCCTCGCGCTGCCAGAGCACCTCGAACAGCGCGATTTCTTCGCGCTTTCCCTTGAGCGTGGCCAGATCAATCTGCCGGGTCCACGACTGCCAGTCGTCGGACATCTGGCTCACCGCGACCGCCGTCGTGATGATCTGCGCCGCTTTGGCCTGCGAGGTCATGCGGTGCGCCGTATGCACCGCCCCGCCGAAGACGTCGTCGTCCTCGAGCATCACCGGTCCGAAGTGGAACCCCACCCGGATGGCCACCGGCACATTGTCGATATCGAGATCTTCGCTGATGAATCGCTGCATGTTCGCAGCGGCGTTGACGGCGTCGTCCACATTCGTGAAGGTCGCCATGATCTCGTCGCCCATAGTCTTGATGACCTTGCCGCCGCGATCTTCGGTGGCACGGGTCATCAGCGCAATACAGCGTTGCACGGCCGAGCGTGCTTTGTTGTCGCCCATGAGCTCGTACAGCTTGGTGCTGCCAACCACATCGGCGAACAAAATGGCGAGTTCAGTATTCGTAGGCATTGACTGTCGGCTTCATGGACACCGCCGGCTTCCACGACGGTGGCGCGGGCCGTCCCGCTACGGCCGCTAGGTTACCGCATCGGCGCCCGGGCGTCGCCTCAGGGGGTGGCGACGATGTAAGCGATCCAGGCGGGGTCGGCATCGCCCCGTTCCACTGGCACGTAGTCGCTTTCATCGTCCTCTTCGCTGCGATCCCAGTAAAACGTCACATCGGAGAAGCCGGCCTCCAGCAGCAGCTCGCGGATCTCAGGCAGCGTCCAGAAGCGCCACCGATAGCTGAAGGCGCGCTTCATGGCCGACCCGTCCGGGAACGTGAAATGGATATAGCACTGCATGTCGTGGCTGATTGGATCGAACGTGGATTGTTCCCAGATGTAGGTGAAACCATCGTGTTCGGTTTCCTCCTCCACCTCATCGAACGCTTCGGCGCCGCCAAACGCATCGCAGATGAACAGACCCTCGTCATTCAAACCACGTCGAACGGTTTCAAAATAGCCGCGCAAGGTTTCACGCGTGTCGAAAATCCAGTAGCTGAAGTTGAACGCTACGGCGATGTCCACCGGCGGCAGATCGACCTTGAAGACATCATCCTCAACGAGTTTGATCCGCAGCTGTGCATCACTGTCGAGCCGGCCCACGTTGTGCTCGCGACCCCAGTCAAGCACGCTGGCATCGATGTCGACACCCACAGCCGTATGATTGTGATCCGTTCGCACCCACTCGCATGCCGCCGCTGCGGTACCGCAGAAATCCTCGCGCAACGACACCGCCGGCCGCTTCCTTATCTCACGGTAGGTATCGCGCAGGAACTCCACTTCGGTATCAACGCTTTGCACGGACTGTTCATAGAGAACATGTCGATCGGCCTGATCGGCCATGGGCGGCCCGCCCTTTGAACGGTGTTTGTTCCTGGCCTGCTTGTCGCGTCGTTTGCCCATGGCGTGCGGTCCCCCCTCGTCGCGGATCGTAGTGTGTTTATAAGTGGATCGCTGCGGCTGAATCGGGCGTATGGTTATGCCGCCAAAACATGAGAGAGCGCCTGCTCTATCACTGAGACGTCAGCATCCGGACGGTGCATTCCTTCGCTGAGCGTGCGACGAAAACGCCGCGCACCGGGTTGGCCCTGAAACAGGCCGAGAGTATGACGTGCGACCGCACGCAATGGAATACCTCGCGCACGTTCATGCTGTGCGTAGTCCATCAGTTGACGCATCACGTCGTGACGCGATGGAGGCGCCAAAGCGCTACCGCGTTGATGCTCAAGTTCGGCCAGTAACCACGGGGTCTGATACGCCGCGCGACCGATCATCGCGCCATCGACATGGTTCGTATGCGCGGCGACATCGACAGGCGAGCGTAATCCCCCATTGATCGTCACGTGAAGATCCGGGCAGCGCGTTTTCAGCCGATGCACACGTGCGTAATTGAGCGGTGGAATCTCGCGGTTCTGTTTCGGGCTCAAACCCGCGAGAACGGCGATGCGCGCGTGCACGATCAGGTGCGTGCACCCCGCCTCACAGACCTGATCCACAAAGTCGAAGAAAAATGCGTCGCTATCGTCGTCATCGATGCCGATGCGCGTCTTTACGGTGACGGGCACATCGATGCGAGCACGCATCGCGCGGACACACGCGGCCACGGTCTCGGGATGGGCCATCAGGCAGGCGCCAAAGTGACCAGACTGCACGCGGTCGCTGGGGCAGCCCACATTAATGTTGATCTCGTCGTACCCGTATTTCACACCGACGGCCGCCGCCTCCGCCATTTGCGCCGGGTCACTGCCGCCAAGCTGCAACGCAACCGGTCCGCGAACGTCTCGATTATCCAGCAAGCGATCGCGATCGCCGCGCAGAACGGCGGCGCAATGCACCATCTCTGTGTACAAACGCGCCGACGGCGACAGCATGCGATGGAAAACGCGGCAGTGCCGGTCCGTCCAGTCCATCATTGGGGCCACGGAGACCGGCAACGGGTCGAGCGTATCGGTGAGTTCGGACATTGATTCGTCTCGTCGTTCGGCGGCCGGAACTGTACACCGCGACGCGGTTCGCAGGTTAGCGCGCGGCGGCGCGGGGCGATAAGTTCGGTTCATGCACCGCCGTAAGTGCTTCGAGGAAGGCCACCAGCTGGTCGATTTCACGGTCATTCAAATCCAGCGGCTGTAATTCGTGATCGCTCAAAGGCTCCGGCGGCGACACGTAATGCTCGACCACCTCGCGCAACGACGCAAAGCGACCATCGTGAAAATACGGCGCCGTATCCCCGACGTTGCGTAGCGTGGGCACCTTGAACGCGCCAGCGGATTCTCCGTGCTGATCCGGCGCCATGAATCGAAGTGCCGAGCAGGCCTCCGGAGGCGCGTCGCTGTAAGGACCCAGACAATTAAACGGATCCAACCGGACGGCCTGTAGCCCGAACAGCCGCCCGAAGTCGGGGTCGGTGCCCGCGAGCGTGCCGGAACCCACGTTATGGAACCCGCCGTTGGTCATGAGCGGACCGCTGTGGCACTGCAGGCATCGCGTTCGACCGGCATCCGCAAATAATCGCGCGCCGGCAATGGCATCATCCGATATCGACACTGCGAGATCATCGGGCGTCGATCGAGGCTCGATTGAAATCAACGCCATCGCATGATCGAACGGCGCAGCAACCGGTTCGAGCGTCGCTTCATAGGCGGCAATCAGCTTACCCACGTTCGCAAACACCGTGTTGATGGTCTCGCGTCGAGCGGGATTCAAACGCCACCATGCCGCCTGGGCATCTTCAAACGCATACGCGCCGGCGTGATCTGGCAACGACGGCTCCGTGAGAAAATCAGGGAGTGGACCGAACAGCGACTCGTAGGGCGCCCGGTAGGACGGTTCATGCGCGATCAGTCGCGCGGCACCCAGTCGACTGCCGGCCATTTCATCCGGCGCTTCGATGGGTACGATCGCTTGCGACCACAACGAGTCGCGGCGTCCGTCCCAGTAGAACCACGTTTGCCACGCGACGCCTACCAGTGTCGGCGTGTTGCGGTGGAGCGGCCGCACGCCATGCCCCTTGGGCCGTCGATCCGTGAAATGTTGATCCGGTTGGTGACATGAGGCGCAGGACTGATCACCGGCTCCGCTCAATCGCACATCGAAAAAAAGTTGTTCGCCAAGTTGTATTGCGAGAGGCTCGCCGGAAACGCGATTGGAGGGATCCGCAGGCGGAGAGGACAGCGACGCGAGTGTCAGGCTCGCGAGGACCTGTTGTTCGCTGGCCGAGAAGACCGGTTCGCCGCGCTCACACGCCGGCAAGATCACCAACAGCGTCGCCAACAGCACGACGCGCATATTCAGAGCTCCAGTACCACCGACAGCTGGGCATCGTCGCGACCGTCGGGACCATCGACCGCGATCTGCATGGTCCATTCGCCGGCCATATTAAAGCGCACGCCCTCCACCAGATAGCGGCCACCGTCGAGGTAGCGCGTCACCTGCGGACGCGTTGGCAGCCCGTGTCCGTGATCGAGCATGCCACCGTCAATGGCAAGCTGGGCGGGATGCACCGCGCGTCCGGACGCGTCGTGCAAAGCAATGATCCACTGCTGATACTCGCCGATTCGCGGCGCCCCCTCGCGTGGCGAGAATGCGACAGCGTAACGCCCTGATGCGGTCTGGGACGACCATACAGACGGTGCGTCCGACGACCGTTGGCAGGCGCAAAGCGCGCACGCCATTGCCGCGAGGAGCGCCGCAACACGCACGTAAAAGCATCCGGACATTCGGAAAACGGGATCGCGCAACATCCTTTGAGTTTAGCTACGAAGGGCGGCCCTGACCACAGCGCACCGGGACAATGCTAGGGTCTGTCGACGTTAAGTCATCTTTCGGCGCGGACCAATCGAACGCATGCCACATCGACCTATCCGAACCACACTCGCTCAAGTGATCGGTCCCCTTTCGGGCCTATTGCTTTGCGCGGTTCTTATGGCAAACGAGCAGTCCTTTGCCACCGGGGCAACGGCGGGGCTGACGCTGTGGGTCGCAATCTGGTGGGTGTTTGAAGCCTTACCGATCCCGGTCACATCGCTCCTGCCCATCGCTCTTTTCCCCGCGCTCGGAAT
Source organism: Pseudomonadota bacterium (assembly GCA_039026595.1). Taxonomy (GTDB): domain Bacteria; phylum Pseudomonadota; class Gammaproteobacteria; order Steroidobacterales; family JBCCMA01; genus JBCCMA01. The sequence goes on along the minus strand of JBCCMA010000090.1, from coordinate 1,833 downwards.
CCTCACACCTCAGGAAGTCGGACAGTCCGTTGGCAGCCCGCTGATTCTGTTATTGATGGGAGGGTTCATCCTGTCGCGCGGTATGCAAAGGAGCGGCGTGCATAAAAGACTGGCTATGGCCCTGTTGAGTGCATTCGGCGGCGGACCGCGCGCGGTCGTATTCGGTTTTTTGTGTACGGCCGCGTTGCTCAGTATGTGGATCTCGAACACCGCCACCGCGCTGATGCTGTTGCCCATCGCGCTGGCCGCTTTGGGCGACACCGCCTCACGCACGCTCCGCGTATGCGTCGTGCTGGCGGTCGCCTACGGGTGCAGCATTGGCAGCCTTGGCACACCCATCGGGACCACACCCAATCTGGTGTTCATGGACGCCTTCCGGGAGGCCAGCGGGCAAGAGATCGGTTTCGTTCAGTTCATGAAGTGGGGACTGCCCGTCGTCGCCGTATTGCTGCCGCTGGCCGGCCTTGTGCTGACCTGGGGTTTACCACAAACACAACTCCGGGCAACGCAACAACTCGGCCCGTGGCACAGCATCGAAATTCGAACACTCATGGTATTTGGTGCCACGGCGTTGCTCTGGCTCACCCGCCGCGAACCGTTCGGAGGCTGGTCGACGTGGTTTGGCATGCCGGGCGCTAATGATGCAAGCGTGGCCCTGACGGCGGTCGTCGCCATGTTTCTGATTCCGAGCGGCCGCGAGCGCGGTGACCGACTGCTCGACTGGGACACGGCGCGTGATATTCCGTGGGGGATTTTGCTGTTGTTCGGAGGCGGTTTGTGCATCGCCCGCGCATTTGATCGCTCCGGTCTGAGCGATCTGATCGGTGCGCAGCTCGCCGCGCTGATTGCGGACTGGCCCCTTTATCTGACCATGCTGTTGCTCGCCCTGGGCGTGACCTTTCTGACCGAGCTGACCAGTAACACCGCGACCGCGGCCCTGCTAATGCCCATACTGGGTGGCGCTGCGGTGGCGGCCAACATGCCACCGATCGTGATCATGCTGCCCGCCGCGATGAGCGCAAGCTGCGCGTTCATGTTGCCGGTCGCCACCGGACCCAACGCCGTCGTTTTTGCGTCAGGCGAGGTACGCATCCTCGACATGATCCGGCGCGGGTTTGCCCTGAATCTCCTCGGTGCGGTCGCCGTGAGCGGGCTGGTCTGGTCCTACCAAAGCTGAGAGGCGACCGGCGTCACCTCACCGGTTCATCCGGTTATCGATCAACTCGTCCACCACGCCGGGATCTGCGAGCGTCGACGTATCTCCCAGATGGGCAAAGTCGTTCTCCGCAATCTTGCGCAGAATACGCCGCATGATCTTGCCCGAGCGCGTTTTGGGTAATCCCGGCGCCCAGTGAATAAGGTCCGGAGCGGCGATGGGCCCGATCTCCTTGCGCACCCACGCTCTCAATTCGTCACGCAAGGCGGCGCTGGTCGACTGCCCGGCCATCAGCGTGACATACACATAGATGCCCTGACCCTTGATATCGTGAGGGTAACCGACCACCGCCGCCTCGGCCACGGCGGGGTGCGCGACGAGCGCGCTTTCCACCTCGGCGGTGCCCATCCGATGACCTGACACGTTGAGCACATCATCGACACGCCCGGTGATCCAGTAGTCCCCATCCTCATCCCGGCGAGCCCCGTCGCCCGTGAAATAGACATTGTCGAAGGTCGAGAAATAGGTGTCGATGAAGCGTTGATGATCGCCATAGACGGTGCGCATTTGCCCCGGCCAGCTGTCGAGCATCACAAAATTGCCTTCACAGGCGCCGTCCTGAATATTGCCCTCACCATCAACAATGGCCGGCTGCGCGCCGAAGAACGGCTTTTGCG
>JBCCMA010000089.1:0-14846 GCA_039026595.1 Pseudomonadota bacterium | reverse complement strand
GCGGCCCAGATCGCCGCGATGACCGAGCCGATGGCCTGGCTGGGATGCCCGGGCGGGCCCGGTGCCTGACGCGAGAGCAACTCCAGAATCGCGTCTGCGCTGCTGTCGCGGACGTCTCCGCCAGGCTCGACGTTCAGTGCCGTTACCTTGCCGTCGTCAACAATCATGGCATAACGCTGTGAGCGCGCGCCCATGCCGAAGCCGGTGGCATCGAGTTCAAGGCCGAGTGCCTTGGTGAACGTGCCATTGCCATCGGCAAGCATCAGCAGTTCATTGGCGTTTTGCGCCTCGCCCCATGCCCCCATCACAAAGGCATCGTTGACCGACACACAGGCGATCGTATCGACGCCCTTCGCCTTGATCGTATCGGCGTTGACCACAAACCCCGGCAGGTGCGCCAGCGAGCAGCCTGGCGTGAAGGCGCCGGGCACGGCGAACAGCACGACTTTCTTGCCGTTAAAAATGTCCGAAGTACTGATTTCCTCTGGCCCGTCCTTGCCCATGGTGTGGAGCGTGGCGTCCGGAATTTTGCTGCCGATGGTGATTGTCATGATGATTCTCCTTGGTTCAGAAGCGTTTCGATGTCCTTGCGCAGATCGTCCGGCTTGACGGATGGGGCGTAGCGTCGCACCACCTGACCGTCGCGGTCGATCAGAAATTTGGTGAAGTTCCATTTCACGCTTTGCGTGCCGAGCGCACCCGGTGCCTTCGATTTCAGGAACGTAAACAGCGGGGCTGCGTTCGCGCCGTTCACATCGATTTTCTCGAACATGGGGAACGACACGCCGTAATTTAATTCACAGAACTGCGCGATGTCCCCGGCACTGCCCGGTTCCTGGCGACCAAACTGATTACACGGAAACCCAAGTATCGTCAGGCCGCGCTCGTGGTAGGCCTGATGCAGCGCTTCGAGTCCTGCGTACTGCGGTGTGAATCCGCATTTGCTTGCGGTGTTCACAATCAGGACGACGTCGCCGCGGTACTGATCCAGATCGATATCGCCGCCGGTCAGTGCGCGGCAGGTGAAGTCCAGGGCTGAGCTCATGGCGCGCTCCGCGTTTGCGAGGGGGCGCCACGGTACCCGTTCAGTGAGTGGGTCTCAAGAGCCGGGTGTGCCGTAGGTCTTCAGTTCGGCCCGGACCTGGCGCGTGTCGTTTTTGAATTGTTCGATTCGAACCGGGAGGTAGCCAAGCTCGCTGGCAAGGTAGAGCACGACGCGTCGGCTCGATCCGGCTTTTTGATGGTGTACCTCGCTTACCGTGTAGCGCCCGGCTGGTACGTCGATGGTCTTGTTGCCGAGATGGCGAATGACGGCGTCCTTACGCTGGTCCTTGTCGAGCAGCGTGTAAGCGGGGTTGATGCGTCCGTGCAGCAGGTCGAGCATCAGTGCGTATTGCAACGCCAGTCGGTCAACCGTGCGGTCATCCAGTTGATGTTCGAACGTTGAGTCATTCAGCGAGCCGCTCGCCGTGCCGGCGTCCCAGTCAAAGGTCATCTCGCCCTGGTCATCGTTGCGTCCAATCGTGTCGACCAGCGTGTAGCGCTGTGATCGCAGTGCGCCGTCCAAAACCGAAAATAGCGACGTCTCCTGCAACTCACCGCCGGCGACCACGGCGGCGAGACCGCGCGGTGTGAGCGTTGAGCGTGCCAGCAAGCCGTCCTCATGGGCTTGAAGCGATTGCGTCATCGTGCCGCCGAGACCTTTAATGCGTACGGAATAGACGGCCTCGTAGGGCGCAAGCGTGTGAGCGCCCTCATCCGCTGCGACGTGCAATGCAGTCGCGGCCAACGCTCCGGCCAACAATAGGTTTCTGTTCATGATGATGGGCCTGTTGTCCTCGCGATACGATTGCTGCCGGCTGCATGACGCGCCATAGGCAAGCGACTATTATCGCGGCATGAGTAAAATAATTCCTGTCCCTGCCTTTGACTGCGTGGTGTTCGGCGGCACCGGCGATCTGAGCATGCGCAAGCTGTTCCCAGCACTCTATTACCGCGAGCTCGACGGGCACTTGCCCGATGAAGCCAACGTTTTCGCTCTGGCGCGCGGCGAACTGACGCAGGATGAGTTTCAGGCACGCCTTCTTGACGCGTGCCAGAAATACGTCGATACGGACCACTTCGACAGCGCAATCTGGGAACGGTTCTCAGCGCGCTTTCAGTATGTTCGCATCGACGCGATGACGGAGGACGGGTATCGCGAGCTGGCGCCGCTGCTCGATCGCACCTCGGACCGCGTGCGAATGTTCTATCTGGCCACAGCGCCGCGACTTTTCGGCGTCATCTGCGATCAGCTGAACAACGCAGGTCTGATCAACGACCGGGCGCGGGTCGTACTTGAAAAACCCATCGGCCATGACCTTGCGTCGTCGCAGGAAATCAATGATGCGGTGGGTCGTGTGCTGACCGAGGACCAGATCTATCGCATTGACCATTACCTGGGTAAGGAAACGGTCCAAAACCTGCTGGCGCTGCGGTTTGGCAATATACTTTTCGAGCGCGTGTGGTCCAACACGGTTATCGATCATGTGCAGATTACCGTCGCCGAAACGGTGGGTCTGGGCGCGCGCGCGGGGTACTACGATGGCAGCGGAGCGTTGCGCGATATGGTGCAGAATCACCTTCTGCAGCTTGTCTGTCTGGTGGCGATGGAAGCGCCCTTCGCGATGACGGCGGACGCTGTGCGCGACGAAAAACTCAAAGTGCTGAATTCGCTGCGACCGATGAGTCGCGACGATGTCGCCTCATCGGTGGTCTTCGGTCAGTACGGCGCCGGGGCCATCGAGGGCGAGTCGGTGCCCGCTTACCTCGACGAACTGGGCAAGGACAGTCGCACCGAGACGTTCATCGCACTGAAGGCCAACATCGACAACTGGCGGTGGGCTGGCGTGCCGTTTTATCTGCGCACCGGCAAACGCCTGGCGAGACGGCATTCCGAGATCGTAATCGCGTTTCGGGATATTCCGCATTCGGTGTTTCCAGAGGACGCCGGGCCCATTGCGAGTAACCGCCTGGTCATTCGCCTGCAGCCGGATGAGGGGGTCAGCTTGCAGCTGATGACCAAAGACCCTGGCCCCGGTGGCATGCGCCTGCGAAAAGCACCGCTCGACCTGACATTCGCCGAAGAGTTCAACGTGCGTTACCCGGATTCGTACGAACGTTTGCTGCTCGATGTTGTGCGCGGCACATCCACCCTGTTCATGCGTCGCGACGAAGTGGAGGCTGCGTGGTGCTGGGTGGCGCCGATCATCGACTATTGGGCCGAAGATTCTGCGGCACCAAAGAGCTACACCTCGGGTTCGTGGGGCCCGACCGCGGCCGCAACGCTGATTGACCGCGATGGGCGCAGTTGGCATGAGGATATGGACTGACCGTATGCCGGTTTGCGAGCATTTTTATCCCGACCGCGTGACCTTGTGGGACGCCATGGCATCGCGCGTCGCGCGCTGCCTGCAGCGTTCGGTCTCCGAGGGCGAGCGGGCGACGCTGCTGGTGTCCGGCGGCTCATCGCCGCTGCCGTTATTTGAAGCACTATCGGTTGAGGAACTCGCCTGGCGCCAGATTGACGTCGGGCTGGTGGATGAGCGGTGGGTGCCCGAAACCCACCCGGCGAGCAACACCGCCCGGGTGCGCGGTCATCTTCTGCAAAATGCGGCGCGGCAGGCGCGCTTTCAGCGGACGTATGTTCCGGACACCGCCGCGTCTGAACGCGCGGCCACTATGAACGAACGGGCCTTCTGGACAGGTCTTGTGCCGGCGGTGAGCGTTCTGGGTATGGGCAGCGATTTCCACACTGCGTCCATTTTCCCCAACGCCGAGCACACGGCCCGGGCGCTAGCCGACGATGCGCCGGCGATCTTGCACACGTTTCCCACCGGCACGCCCGACAACCCACCTTTTGATCGTGTGACCGTGACGGCGCCGGTCCTCAAGCGCTCGAGGGAGCTGATGTTGCTGATACTCGGCGACGAAAAGCGCGAGCGTTACGAGTCAGCGAAAAACATGGACGCGGCAAATGTTGTTGCCGCGCCCATCGTCTCGTTTATGCACACACAGGACGTGCGTTTAGAGGTCTACGGCGCGCCCTGATCCCGGGCGTCGATGGCGGCAAGGATGTCATTCACATCCGGACGATCGCGGTAGCTCTTTTCCGCGAATTTCAAGACCAGCTCGCCGTCGGTATTGAACACCATGATGCCTGGATGGGGGATGCCGTAGCCTGCGGTGCCGGCCTTCTGTTTTTCGTTACGAATATCGAAGGCGTCGATCACCTTGGACTCGGGGTCAGACAAAAGCGCGATATCAATGTCGAACTGCTCGTCGAAACGTTTGAGCGTGTCGGCGCTGTCGTAACTGATCGACACCAGCGTCAGGCCGCGTTTTTCAAAGTCGGCCTGCCGCTTGGATAGCCCGATCAGCTGCTTTTTGCAGAACGGGCACCAGTCAGCTGAGCGCACGAACGCGATCACCAGTCCATTCCCCGAGGCGCTCAGTTCGTTGAGCGACACCGTGTCGCCGGCTGTGGTGGTTGCGGTTAAGCCGTCCAGAAGATCGGCGCCGACAGTCGGGCCCCACTCATCGGCGAGCGCTGTCGAGCATGCAAGCCCGAGAGAGAGCGTTGCGGACGTCAGGAATCGGATGGCCAGGTGTCGGAGTTTCATTGGTGATCTCCCTGTGGATCAGTGGACATAACGGTTGTGTCGGGGCGACGAGCGACCGCGATGCCCATAGGAACGGCCACGGTGCCGTAATATTTCACCTAATTGGAAATGTGCGTGACCAAGGTGCATCAGGCACACTCAAAGGCCCGACGATCCAGAGCCACGTTCAATGACGCAGCTGTACTACGCGGCCGCCTGCCAGACCGACTTTGAGGCGCCCAAGACCCGCGACGAGATCGGTGATCGCACTCGCCGCATGTGCGAGATAGTGGACCAGGCTGTGCTGGGCTACGAGCCGTTTTTTGACGTGCGCCTGGTGACCTTCCCTGAGTTTGCGCACGCGGTTCCGATCTACAACAACGTGGCGGAGCTGAAAGCCAAGCTGGCCGTCGAAGTGCCGAATGAGCACACCGAGGCCTATGCACGGCTGGCCCGGAAATACGGCTGTTATATCCAGACAGGAACGTTTCTCGAGATCGATCCGGAATATCCGGACGCCGTCTTTAACACCACCTGTCTGGTGGGGCCTGAGGGCGTTCTGAGCAAGTACAGGAAGGTCAATCCGTGGATTCCGTGGGAAGTGCATACCTCACCGCACGATTTGCCAGATTATCCGCATGATCCGTTCCCGGTTGTGGATACTGAAATTGGCAAACTGGGTGTGGCCATTTGCTACGACTGGCTGTTCCCTGAGACGATCCGGGAAATCGCATTCCGTGGGGCGGAGGTGATTATCCGGGTGTCGGCCTACATGGACCCGTGGGGCACGGCCGAGCCGATGGAATGGTGGACGCTGATCAACCGGACACGCGCGCTTGAGAATACCGCGTACGTGGTGGCGTCGAATCAGGGCGCGTCGCTCAAACATTACCCCCCTTTCAGTTGGCCGGGTGGCAGCATGGTGGTGGATTACGACGGACGGGTTTTGACGCAGGCGGAGGCCGGCGGCGGCGAGAGAATCGTGGTTGCACCCATATCAATCAATACGTTACGCGAAGAGAGAGCGCGGAGGGCCGGGCACGACATCCGGGCGCACTTGCGGCGCGAAATACATAGTTACATGGATAATCAGTATCTTTGTCCCCAGGGCAAAGAGACGATTAGTATAAAGGGGCTTGGCGCGCGCATTACGCGGGCCAAAGCGACATTGCCCGGCGGCCCGTCCCGCGAGGCACCAACAGAAGAATAAAGTCAGACCGCGCCGTGATTCGTACAGTGACACCGCGCTGGACCTGGGGGGTATGGGCCGCGTGCGCCATCGGCGTGGTCACCGGGTGCAGTGAACAAGGACAGCCCGCCGACCCCGCAGCCGATGCCGGCGCTCCCGCGCTGAGCGCCGACGATATCGCGTTGAACAACCGCGGCGTGGCGCTCATGGGGTATTTTGACTACCCAGGTGCACACGACACGTTCGCAGAAGCGGTAGAGCGCCATCCCACTTGGTCGGATGCCCAGCTCAACCTCGCCATTGCCACGTTGAACAGACAGACCGAAGGCGATGAGGAGCGGGCGCTCGCGTTGGCGAGCGACGTGTTGTCGCGGGAGCCCGACCACCCGCGTGCGCACTACATCAGCGGCCTGCTCAAACTTTATCGCGGCGCCATGGACGAAGCGGCGGGCCACTTTGAGACGGTGCGCCGCGCGGATCCCGACGACGCCTACGCCGCGTACTACCTCGGGCAAACCGTGGCGCATCAGGACGCCGAGCGTGCACTTGAGTTGTATCAGACGGCTCAGGCACTCGATCCGTATCTGCGCAGCGCCTACTACGGGGCCGCACAATTACAACGCCGACGCGGCGATCGGGATGCGGCCAAGGCCAGCCTCGACGAATATGCGCGGCTCGCCGATAACCCGCGTGCGCGACTCGCCGAGTTCAAATACACGCGTATGGGGACGCGCGGCAATGCGTTCGCGGTGGACTTGCCCGGCGCGCTTCCGCCGATCTCGGCTGAAGGCGCGCTGTTTGCGTCGCCCGAAACGCTGGCGCGACTGAGCGGTCTTTACTCGCAGGCGTCGCTGACGGTGGCCGACGTGCAGGGCGATGGGCAGCTCGATCTGTACGTAGCAAGCGGCAGCGCCGAAGTGCCCGCGGCGGTGTTTTTCAAAGACGGCGATGAACTCATCGCCATGCCCGAGCACCCGCTGGCGCAGGTCAGCGCGGTACGGGCGGCGGCATGGGGCGACCTGGATAACAATGGCCGCACGGATGTGTATCTGTGCCGCGACGGTCCAAACGAGCTCTGGCTGCAAAGTGAAACCGGCGAGTGGGCGGTCGCCCCCAACGCCGGCGTGGCAGATGGGCAGCATCGGTGCGCCGACGCGGCGCTTCTTGACGCCGACCACGACGGGGACCTCGATATCCTCATCGGCAATGAAGATGGCCCCACGCAGTTGTACAGCAACAACCTCGACGGCACGTTTCGACCGCTCGGCAATGAGCGTGGCCTGAACTTTGGCGACGCGCCGGCGCGTCAGGTACTGGCCACCGACCTCGATAATGACCGGGACGTGGATCTCATCGTCATTCATCAGGCGCCGCCGCACCAGGTGTTCTGGAATGACCGGCTCTGGGCGTACCGGCTCGATGAGGGCAACGCCCGATTCGCGCAGGCGGATCTGACCGCGGCGGTCGCCGTGGATGCGGATAGCGACGGCTACACCGACCTGATCACGCACAACAACGACGGCGTCGTACAGCTGTGGCAGCGCGATGATAACGGGGCCCTCGCGCCGCGGGATCTCACATCGCTCTCGGCGGACAGCGGTGCCACGCTGGCGGCCGTTGAGCTGGACGGCGATGCCTTTTCGGAACTGCTGGTGCACGATGTAACCGGGCTTAGTGTGGCCAATCTGTCGCAGGACGGTGCGACCCGCTTTGATGTTCGCGGGGACATCGGCGCGGCGCTCGCCGTGACCGAATCGATATCCGGCGGCCCGTCTCTGTGGGTGTCGGAGCGCGGCGCCGATGGCGTTGCGCTAAAGCGTTTTGCGCCGGGTCCGGGGCGCGGCCGATTCGCCGCCTTTACGTTTTCGGGCAAAGAGGAAGAGGCCGATTCGATGCGTTCGAATCGCTCGGGCATCGGGACACGAGTGGCCGTTCGTACGGGTTCTCACTGGGCGCTAACCGATACGTTTGATCATCACTCCGGTGCTGGGCAGTCTTTGCAGCCGTTGGCAATTGGATTGGGCGACGCCCCGCGCGCGGACTACATTGCCATGACCTGGTCGGACGGTGTCTATCAGACCGAACTCGATCTGGTCGCCGGCATGGTCCATCCGCTCACCGAGACACAGCGTCAACTGTCCAGTTGTCCGGTGATCTTCGCCTACGACGGCGAGCGGTATCGGTTTGTCAGTGACGTACTCGGCGTGGGGGGTATCGGGTTCCTGATTGAACCCGGACGCTACGCGACACCGCGTCCCTGGGAGTACTTCCTGATGCCAGAGGGCGCCATCGCGCCGAACGCGGACGGGGAACTGTCGGTGAAGATCACCGAACCGATGGAAGAGATCGCCTACCTTGATCAGGCAAGGCTGCACGTCTTCGATCTGGCGCCCGGATGGTCGATGGTCATGGATGAGCGTATGGCGACCGGCGGGCCGTCCGCGACCGGCGCACCACTTTTCTATCAGCGCAGCGCTCGTGCGGCGCACGCAACCGACGGCTCGGGACGTGACGTCAGCGCTGCGTTGGCGCGCACCGACGGCAAGGCCGTATCACCCGGGTTGCTGGACCCGCGCTTTATTGGCCGCACGCGGGAAGCGCACGCGCTGACGCTGCACTTCGATGCGCCGCTCGACGAGTTGGCGCAAGGCGCGCGGCCGGTGCTTGTTGCCGATGGCTGGGTTGAATACCCGTACTCGCAAACGGTCTTTTCGGCCTGGCAGGCGGGCGCGGGATACGATTCCCCCACACTCGAAGCGCAAACGGCGGACGGTGTCTGGCACATCGTGCACAAGAACGTGGGGTATCCCGCCGGCATGCCTCGCCGGATGGCTCTGCCGCTGGACGCCGTTCCGAGCGGCACCGTGGCGCTGCGGCTGACGTCGACGCTGCAGCTGTATTGGGATAACGCCTTCGTCGCGTTTTCAGAGGCCCCTGGCGATGCGGTCATCGCTCGCGAAGCCCCGCTCGCGTCCGCCACTCTCGCCGCTACGGGCTTTCCGCGTCGTCTCGAACATGCGCAGCGCCGCCCGGACTACAACTACGATGAGCGCCGCGATCTTTGGGACAGCCGTCATCTGACCGGGAACTACACGCGCTTCGGCGACGCGTCTGCACTGGTGGGGCGTAACGACGAAGCGTTCGCGATCTTTGGTCCAGGTGAAGAGGTGCAGGTGGATTTTGTTGCGCCGGCCACAAGCGAAGAACGACAACGGCACTACGTGCTTGAAGTGCGCGGCTTCGCCAAGGATATGGACCTGTATACCGATACCGGGGGGACGGTGGCGCCTATGCCGCAGGCCGCCGATGGCGGCACCGCGGAACGCGACGCGTTGCACGCTAAATACAACACGCGTTTCGAGGCAGGGGGCTGATGGCCATGGAAAAGCGAGAGCGCATCCGGCGAATGCGTGAGCCCGTGGTCGGGCGACGTTTGCAGCCCGTGCTGATGGCGGTGTTTGCGCTGTTCGCGCTGCTGAGCGTGACGGCGGTTTACCTTGGCGCCACCACCTTCATGGAGTGGTACACACAGACCACGTACCAGGGCTACTTTTATCAGGTGGTGTTCCTCGCGCACCTTGTGCTCGGCATGCTCATCATCCTGCCGACCATCGTGTACGGCATTGCCCACATGCGCAAAGCCTACTTCCGACCAAACCGGCGCGCCGTGCGGGTGGGGTACGCGCTGTTCGCCGCCGCGGTGGGCCTGCTGGTCAGCGGGTTGGTCCTGACGCGTGGCATTCCATTTATCGAGGTCAAAGAACCCACAGCGCGGGCGCTTGCCTACTGGGCTCACGTCGCGCTGCCGGTGATGTGCGCCTGGTTGTTCGTTCTGCATCGACTGGCTGGCAAGAAAATCAAATGGGCCGTGGGCGGCGGCGTAGCTGCGGCGGCCCTCGGTGTGGCCGGCGTTGGTCTTGTGCTGCAGGCGCAGGACCCGCGGCAGTGGAATCAGGTCGGTCCGGCATCCGGCGAGCAGTACTTCTTTCCGTCACTGGCGCGCACAGCCAGCGGCCAGTTCATCCCGCGTGAATCGTTGATGAACGACGAGTACTGCGCCGAGTGCCACGAAGACACGCACGCTCAATGGCAGCACAGCGCGCATCACCTGAGTTCGTTTAACAATCCGATGTATCTCTTCTCGGTGCGGCAAACCCGAACCAAGTCGATTGAACGCGACGGCAATGTGCAGGCGGCGCGCTTTTGCGCCGGTTGTCACGACCCGGTTGTGTTCTTTTCGGGCGCGTTCGACGACCCCAATTTTGATGATGTGAATCATCCGACCGCGCACGCCGGGATCACGTGCACCGTCTGTCACGCCATCACCAACGTAAACAGTGTGCGTGGCAACTCGGACTACACCATCGAAGAACCGCTGCATTATCCGTTCGCGTTTTCCGAGAACCCGACGCTGAAGTGGATCAACCGCACCCTCGTCAAGGCGAAGCCCGAGTTCCACAAAAAAACCTTCCTCAAACCGCTCCACAAGGAGGCGGAGTTCTGCGGGACGTGCCACAAGGTGCATTTGCCAGAGCAGCTCAATGCCTATAAGTGGCTGCGCGGTCAGAACCACTACGACACATACCTGCTAAGCGGCGTGTCGGGCCACGGTGCAAGCAGCTTTTATTACCCGCCCAGTGCGCAGCACAACTGCAACGGCTGTCACATGAAGCCGAAGGCGTCTGAGCAGTTTGCGGCTCGCCGCATCGATAACAGCGGGGACCTGCAGGTCCATGACCATCTGTTTCCGAGCGCAAATACCGCGCTGGGTCACCTGCTGGGCGCCCCGCCAGAGGTCTACGCCTCACACGCGGAGATGCTGGAGGGCGCCCTGCGTGTCGATATTTTTGGTCTGAAACGGGAAGGTCGCATCGACGGTGCGCTGGTTGCGCCGCTGCGCCCGAACGTGCCGTCCGTGCAGCGTGGCGAAAGCTACCTGCTCGAAACCGTTTTGCGCACACTGACGCTTGGTCACCCCTTCACTCAGGGTACGGCCGACAGCAACGAGGTCTGGCTCGACGTCACGCTTCTGGTCGACGGTAAGGTGGTGGCGCGCAGCGGTGAACTCGACGATCAGGATCGCGCCGTGGATCCGTGGGCGCACTTCGTCAATGCGTACGTACTCGATCGCAACGGCGATCGCATCATGGAGCGCAACGCCGAAGACATCTTCACGGTGCTGTACAACAACCAGATTCCGCCGGGCGCGGCCGACGTGGTGCACTATCGGTTCCGGGTGCCGAGCGAGGCGCAGCGGTCGGTTGAGGTGCGTGCGGCGCTCAAGTACCGCAAGTTCAATTCGCATTACATGCGCAAAGTGCTGGGCGACGACTACGTTACGAATGACCTGCCGATCATCACGATCGCCAGCGACAGCATCGTCTTCCCGGTACAGGACGCCCCGATCACGGCGCAAACGGCCCCGGACATTCCACAATGGCAGCGCTGGAACGACTACGGCATCGGTCTTTTCAGGAAACGCGGTGCGGGTGAACTCAGGCAGGCCGAGGTGGCGTTTAGCCAGGTGCGCGATCTGAACCGCGACCATGGCCACCTGAATCTGGCGCGTGTCTATTTGCGTGAGGGTCGCCTGGACGACGCGGTGGCGGAGCTGCAGAAGGCCGCGACCACGGCGTCACCGCCATGGACGGTCGCCTATCTCTCGGGACTCGTGAATCGACAGAACGGGTACCTCGACGAGGCGGCTGCGAATTTCCGAAGCGTGGTGGCCACCGAATTTGCGAACGCGCGAATGCGTGGTTTCGATTTCTCGCAGGACTATCGCGTGCTGAACGATCTCGCCGGTACCCTGTTCGAGATGTCCAAACGCGAGCGAGGCGATGCCCGCCAGGCCGCGCGCGAAGCGCTGTGGACCGAAGCGCGTGAGTATTATGAGGCGGCGCTCAAGCTAGACCCGGAGAACGCCACGGCCCACTACGGTCTCGCCCAGCTTTACGCGCGTACCGGCGATGATGATAAGCAAGCCCACCATCGCGCGCTGCACGCTCGCTACAAGCCCGACGACAATGCCCGCGACGCGGCCATCGCGGCGGCCAGGCGCAAGGACGCCGCGGCGGACCACGCCGCGTCAGCCGTGGTGATCTACGATCTGATGCGGCCGCACAGTCCCACGCTGGACGCGCGGCGTATCGAACCGCCCCGGCCACTACTGGGCGGGGGCGCTGAGGGCGGCCAGTGACCGACAACCGCAACGGTGACGATCATGACGACGTCATCGAGGAACAGAACGACGAGGTTATCGGGCGCGCGTTTCGGATATCGCTGGCGGTGTTCGCACTCATTGGTATCGTCGTTGGTGCCGTGCTCTTTCTGAAGCGGGACCGCAACGTGGTGGAGACCGTTGTGGACGCCGAACTCGACGGCCCGGTGGCCGCCGAGGCGCCTGCCGAGGATCCCACGCCCCCGCCACTACCGTTTACGGACGTCACAGAAAGCGCCGGCATCAACTTCACCCACGTAAACGGGGCCTACGGAGAGCGACTGCTGCCTGAGACTATGGGCAGTGGCGCTGCCTTTTTTGATTACAACAATGATGGTGATGCGGACCTTCTGCTGATCAACAGCAGCAACTGGCCCTGGCGCGGCGACGCCGGTGAGACCCGAAGCGCGCTGTATGCCAACCGGGGCGACGGTACATTCGATGATGTCTCCGATTTGCTCTCGCTGGAGTCAAACCTGTACGGCACAGGAGTGGCGGTCGGCGATGTGGATGGTGACGGATTCAAGGACGTGTTCGTGGCCACTGTAGGTGAGAACCGGCTTCTGATGAATCGCGGAGGCGAGCGCTTTGAGCAGGTGGAGGCGGGTGTCGCCGGCCAGCCCGAAGACTGGAGCACGGCCGCCGCGTTTCTCGATTTTGACCGCGACGGAGATCTTGATCTCTTCGTAGCCAATTACGTCCGCTGGTCGCGGGACATCGATTTTGAGGTGGATTATCAATTGACCGGTGTGGGTCGCGCGTACGGTCCGCCCACCAACTACGAAGGCACGCACTCGAGGCTGTACGAAAACAACGGCGGTTTATTCACAGATATCAGCGCGGCCGCGGGCATTGAGGTCAATAATCCGGCCACGGGCAAGCCGATGGGCAAGGGCCTGGCGGTGACCGCGGTGGACATCAATCAGGACACCTACCCTGATCTCATGGTGGCCAACGACACTGTCCAGAATTTTCTGTTCGTCAACACCGGGGACGGCGGCTTCGACGAAAACGGCGCGGCCTATGGCGTTGCGTTTGATAACAACGGCGCGGCGACCGGCGCGATGGGGGTCGATGCGGCGCGTTACGCCAATGACGATGACGTGGGCATTGCAGTGGGCAACTTTGCAAATGAGATGACCTCGTTTTACGTCGCGCCGTCGGGAAGCGGACTGTTCACCGATGAGAGCATCGTGTCCGGCGTGGGCGCGGCCAGCCGTCGCGCGTTGAGTTTCGGTCTGTTCTTTTTTGACGCTGACCTCGATGGGCGCGTGGATTTGCTCCAGGTAAACGGCCACGTCGAAGATGAGATCAACACGGTGCAGCCGTCGCAGCGTTTTGAGCAGCCGGCGCAGCTGTTCTGGAACTGTGGACCATCGTGCCGAAGCCCGTTTACGTTCGTGGATGGCGAAACAACGGGCGATCTGAACGAGCCGTTGGTCGGCCGCGGTGCGGCCTACGCGGACATCGACGCCGATGGCGATCTCGACGTCCTGATTACCCAACCGGCACGGGCGCCGCGGCTGTTGCGTAACGATCAGACGACCGGTCACCACTGGCTACGCGTCGAGCTCAAACAGCCCTCGGGCAATCGGGATGCTATTGGAGCGAGAGTCGAGGCCCGGGTCGGTGATCAAACGCAGTACCGGTATCTGGCGCCCAGTCGCAGTTACCTGTCGCACGTGGAATTTCCGCTGACGTTTGGCCTCGGGACAGCGACAGCCGCAGAGGTGACTGTGATCTGGCCAGATGGCACCCGGCAGAGCGCAGGGTCTCTGCCAGCCGATCAGAGCCATACGGTGATGCGGGCTCCCTGAATCGCCCCATTGAGATACTGTATGAATTTACAGTATTCTTGGCGTCATGAAGTTCGACACCCGACAGCAGAAATCCGCTGCCATCACAGGGCGCGGGGCCACGCTCAATCCGGCGCCGCGCTTTGCGGATCACGAGAAAGTGATGACGGCCGGGTCCGAGGGGTTGCTTGATGCCCTCGCGCCTGACACGTGGCTGGCCCCGGAGGCCGCGCGCAGCATTCTGACGAAAAACCAGTCGCCCGACATACCGTTTGACCGTTCAATCAACCCGTATCGCGGGTGCGAGCACGGTTGCGTGTATTGCTTTGCGCGGCCGAGCCACGCCTACGCAGACCTGTCCCCTGGGCTCGATTTCGAGACTCGAATCTTCTACAAGGAAAACGCGGCCGCGCTGCTTGCCGACACGCTACGGCGCCCCGGTTACCAGTGCCGGCCCGTCGCGCTCGGAACCAACACCGATCCGTATCAGCCCGCAGAGCGCACTTTGGGGATCACGCGGTCCCTGCTCGAGACGCTCTCGGAGTACCAGCACCCGGTGACCATTGTGACCAAGGGCAATCTGATTCTGCGCGATCTGGACCTGTTGGCCGATATGGCGCGCCGTCGTCTTGCAAGCGTGATGGTCAGCGTGACCACGCTGGACGCCGGTTTGAAGCGGCGTCTCGAGCCGCGCACGCCTTCCGGGCAAGCGAGGCTCCGGGTGGTGCGCGCGCTGGCAGACGCGGGTGTGCCCGTGGGCGTCATGGTGGCGCCGGTCATACCCGCGATCAATGACGCCGAGATCGAGCGCATTGTGGATGCCGCCAAATCGGCGGGCGCCTCACGGGCGCGCTATATCCTCGTGCGCCTGCCCCACGAGGTCAAAACGCTTTTCCGCGATTGGCTCGAACAGCATTACCCGGATCGCGCGGGGCACGTGATGAGCCTGATTCGTCAGAGCCGGGGCGGGCGAGACAACGACCCTCGATTCGGACATCGAT
>JBCCMA010000088.1:0-15142 GCA_039026595.1 Pseudomonadota bacterium | reverse complement strand
TGTGAATCCGTAAAATCTGCATGCGCGTGGTCATTGTGCTTCTCCGGCTGAAACCGTGCGATTGACGAGCTGAGCCGTGAGTATTCACGCCGTGATCAATCAGGGCAAGGCGCACTTGACGACGGCCGCGCGCGAGGAACAATAACAACATGACCCGCACGTGGATCCGTACACTAGGTCGCGCGCTCTGGCGCACGGCAATTTCGTTCATCGCTCTGGTCAGTCTGGCGCTGGCGGCGCTGTATGCGGAATCCCACGCGTCGAAAGAGGCCTATATGTCGGCGAGGAAGGGACAGCTCACCAACAGTAACGTGCAAACCCAAGACCGTGGGACGGCGCGCGAGCAGCGTGCCGTACGCCTGACAAGCGACTCCGATCTGTCCCTGTTTTTGCGAGTGCTGCGCGATGGCCGCGACGAGAAGGCGCGGCCTGCGCTCGTCATTCTGGGCGGACACCGTACCGGGCAGGACGCGGTCGACCTGTTCACCACCGTGCCCGGCTACGCCGTCGTCGCACTCGATTATCCCTATACCGGTCCGCATCGTGTTCGCGGGGCCGCACAAGTGATCGACGCGCTGCCAAAGGCCCGGCGGGCGTTTCTGGATACACCGCCAGCGGTGTCTCTGGTGCACGACTGGCTGGAAACACAACCGTGGTATGACGGTACGAGCATTATTGTCGGCGCGAGTCTTGGCGTCCCGTTCGCGGCCAAAGCGGCCTCGCGGGATCCGCGGATTGACGGGGTCATACTGGTTCACGGTGCTGCGGACAACGCGCGCTGGCTGACTGTGCAGGTCGCGCGTCGAGTCGACCACCAATGGCTCCACAAACCGCTGGGAACCGCGCTGCACTGGCTCGCATACGGTCCGACGTTTGACACGCGCGAGAGCGTCGCGAACATCGCGCCGCGGCCCGTGCTGATCATCGGCGCCGAGCGGGACGAACGTACGCCCCGTGACGAAGTGGAGGCGCTGTTCGACGCCGCGAACACGCCGAAGCGATTGCGCTGGACGAGCGGTCTGCATGTGGAACCAGACCGGCGAGATGTGATTGACCAAATGCTCAGCATCGCGGCTGAAGAGATGCCGTTTCTTTTGCCCTGAATCAGACGCGCCCTGTACACCGGACGGTGTACAGGGCGCGGGCGACCGGGATGCGGGGCCGGTCAATCAGAACACGGTGGCGCGTTTAAGACGCGATGGTCGCGCGGAGCATCCACGCGTTTTCCTCGTACCGTCCAATGCGAGCAGTCAGCAGGTCGGCGGTCATCACGTCGCCGGCGCTGTCCGCAATCGACACCGTGCGCAGTGCGCGGGCCGCAGCGGCCTCATAGTCGTCGATCAGGCGCAGGATTCGACCCTCCAGCGGCTCGCTGGCCGGCAGGTCCTCGATCGCCGAGCGTCGTTGGAATTCTTCAAGCGACTGCGGTGCCGGGAGACCAAGCGCGCGAATCCGCTCGGCCAACTTATCGTTAGCCTTGGCGAGGTCCTCGTACTGGGCCTCGGTTAACTGATGGAGACTGAAGAACATGGGTCCCTCAGCGTTCCAGTGGAGTCCCTGCGCATTGATGTACAAGCGGAACGAATCAGAGAGCACGTCGGCCAGTGCGTCTGCGACGTCGCGCCGCTTGTTGTCAGAGACGCCAAAATTCGGGTTGAGATCGGTGGTCTTGTTTTTAAGAACAGCGTGCGACATGCACCCTCCTTGTTGCGAGCGAGCGTGAACTATAGCAATATTGTTGCGATATCGCAACTTTACTGATTGAGATATGGAACACGCATCGATGTTGAACAGCCTTGCCCGCGGGTTGGCGCTCACACGTAAGGAGCTGGGGCCGGACATAACCGTGCTGCGGTTGAGCATTCTTTTGTGCGCGCACGCCAACGAAGGGGTCAGCCAGCGCGAGCTGCTCGCCCATCTGGATCAGGTCTCGGTCACAGCGCTGTCACGGAATCTGGCCGATCTCTCGGCCCTCAGCGCTCGCAAGACACCGGGACTCGATCTGATTGAGCTGCGCAGCGATCCGATGAACCTGCGCATCAAGCGCGTTCACCTGACCGACCGTGGGCGCAAGTTTGTTACTCGTCTGGTGAAGACGATGGCGATGCCGCCGCGTCGTACCTCTTGAACCAACCGAGAATGTTGTCGACCTTGGCGTTGAGCTGACTCGAGCGCGACGCGATGGAGTGGGATGCCCCGGGCACACGCACCAGCGTCGTGGGCACCTTCTGCAGCTTGAGCGCACCGTAAAACTGCTCGGCTTCCCAGGTCGGGGTGCGGTAATCCTCTTCGCCCACCATCACGAGCGTGGGCGTCGTCACATTGCCCACCAGGGAGATCGGTGAAAGTCGCCAGTAGAGCTCCGGGTCTTCCCACGGTTGCTTGCGCAGCCAATGGCGCCCCACGAACGCCGCAATGTCGCCGGTGAGCGCCATGGTGGCCCAGTTGATAACCGGCTTGATCGATGCCGCCGCGGCAAACCGATCGGTCTTTCCCACGATCCACGCGGTCAAGACGCCGCCGCCCGACCCGCCGGTGACAAACAGCCTGTCCTCGGCCACATACTTCTGCTTCACGAGGTGGTCGACCACGCTGATCAGGTCGTCGTAGTCCTCACCCGGGTAGTTCAGATCGATGAGGTGGGCAAACGCCTCGCCGTAGCCGGTGGAGCCGCGCGGATTCACATACACCACCACGTAGCCCGCGCCGGCGTACCGTTGTATCTCCGCCGCAAAGTTGGGGCCGTACATGGCAAATGGCCCGCCGTGTATCTCAAGGATAAGCGGCGCCGAGCCATCTTTTTTGAAGCCCGGCGGCGTCGCCACCCACGCCTCAATGGGACGCTGGTCATGCGACGACGGGACCTCGATCTCTTCGATGGGGGCCAGATCAATGTGCGCCAGCGCGTCCTCGTTCAGTGCGGTCCGCGTGCGCGGCGCGCTCCCGGGATCGAGCACCGCGATGTCCGCCGGGCGATCCGGTCGACCGCGCGTGTACGCGTACCGCGATACCTCACCTCGACCAGCCACAGAAAACCCGCCCGACGCGTAGGGGCGGCCCATGGACGTGCCGCCTACGTCGCGCGTCAGAATCTCTGGGTTACCCTCAATATCGAATTTCACCAGCGCGCCGTCGCCCGCGATGTGCGCGAGCACGATCACCGACGCGCTGTCATGCGACCAGGCGGGCGCAGAGACCGGGTGATCAAAGTCCGCCGTCAGATTAAACGGCTCGGATCCGTCCGCGTGCATGACGTACAGATCGGTCTGCTGGTAGGAAAGACGCTTGTCGTCAAAGCCGGTGTAGGCGATGTGCTGTCCGTCGGGTGACACGGTGGGCGAGCTGTCCGGTCCGTCGCGTGTGGTCAGTGGCGTCGTGTCACCTTTCTCCAGGTCCACCCGATAAATGTCCGACTCGATGGGATCGAGTTCCGGGTTCTCTGCGCGATTGCCGACCACCAGCAGCGTCTGCGAATCCAGCCAGGCGGGTTCGAAAAAGCCGTTATCTCCTTGCGTCACTTGCCGCGGCGTGCCGCCCTCGGCCGACACGACAAACACATGACGGGCTCCCTTGCGTAACCAGCCCTGGCCGTCAAAGCGGTACACCAGATCGTCAAAGACCCGCACCGGCTCTGCCCAGGTAGCGCCTTTCGGCTTTGCGCTACCTTCAGCCAGACTAGGGGTCTGGCCCGCAACAAACATGGAAAAAGCGATGTGCTTGCCGTCGGGTGACCACGCCAGTTCGCCGGGCGACTCGAACGTCTCAGCCACCTTGAAATCGGCGCCGTCAAGCAGGTAGCGGATACGGAGCTCGCCACCGTTTTCACCCGCCGCAAGATACGCCAGACGTGCACCTCTGGGAGACCAGCGCGGCGAGTAGTAGCTGCCCGGGCCCGTGACCACCGGCCGCTGCGCGCCCTCCCCGGTGTCCAGCATCCAGAGGCTTCCGCGCGCCCGGTCGATGCGTCGATCGTAGCCATTCCGGACATAAACGAGGCGCCGCCCTGACGGGTCAAGACGCGGGTCACTGGCCCACTCCAACGCAAAGACGTCGTCCGCTGTGAACGGGCGAGCATGCCCGTCGGCATGTGCAACGTTCAGACACAGGGCGGCACCGATACCGGCGATCAATCGACAAAACATGGTCACGTTTGTCCGTACTAACGTTTTTTCTTGCGGCCGAAGTGCTGATAGGCCTCCTGCGAGGTCTGCACGGGAATCACCTCGAACCGAATCAGGTCATCCCAACCGGCTTGCCAGTCTGCCAGAAGCGACTGGTCGTCTGTGCGCATGATCTGGAAGCAGCGCGAATATTCCAGATCGACCCAACTGTCTAGATATTCCAGCCCGTCGGGCAGGCCGCGCCCGTGCTCAATCGCCCGCTCGTAGGCCAGACGCGCCGCGCCGTCGCGGAAGTGTTCGATCACAAGATAGATCAATGTGACAGAGCCTCGACAAATCCAGATTGTTGACGCGTGGCGTGGCCGAATCGCCCCGCCATGAATATATCTGAACCGCCGCCCGGTATCCCGAGCCGCGTCAGGCGATGGTTTCGTTCGGGTTGGCTTACCGCCGGCGGCGGAGCCCTGCCAGGCCGGCCATCCCCGATGCCATCAACCAGAATGCGGCGGGGACCGGCACTGGTGCCACCACAAAGTCCAGCGAATAACCGCCGAGCTCCGCGCCGGTTTGCTGTACGAGCCATGTGTAGGTGCCCGCACCCAGCGGTCCGGTTACACCGGTTCCCGTCAGCGAATTGGTAATCAACAGCGCAAGAATGTCGGTGCCGGCAGGCTGCGGGTCGAGGTGGGTGCCACCGAGGAACTCGTTCGGATTATCAAACGCCGGGACGGCGCTGGTGCTGCCGGCGCTCACCGAGTACCACCCGCGATCACCGTCACCACCGGTGTCGAGGTCCACGTAACTCTGCAACAGGACACCCACAAGCTGCTGGCCGTCGGGGATCGTGAACGTAAAGTAGTCGCGCACGTCACCCTGACCAATCGCACCGTTGACCGTGTTTACCCCATCCGCGAACGCGACGGCGGTCGGCGCCGCGGGGTCGCTGGACAGCTCTCCGTCGACCGTTTCATCCCACGCGATAGCCGCTGCTGCAATGTTGGCACCGAGCAGAGAGAGCGACGCTGCCGCCATTTTCAGACCTGCCATTCTTGTCATTCTGATACCCCCAAAAATATCGCTCGAAGGTACACGGAATCCGACCGGAATGAATCCTGCTCCGGCATGTACCCACCACAATATCAACCGCAGCAACCGCTTAGGGGAATTTAACAGATCGAGGCCGCCCGTCACGGCCGTCTGAACTGCGCGGCTCTCCTCGCGCCGAGCCGGGGTTATGTTGAAGTGGGCGCCTCACATCCGGTTAGCGCGTCGTCCGCAATGAACCAGCGCTGCGCCCCCGCGCCTTCAAAGTCGGCCGCCGACAGTGTCCCACCGCGCGCCGAAAACCAGTCCGCCCAGACGTCGCGGACGCGCGGCTGCCCGAGGTCAATATCAAAACCATCCGGCGGCGTAATTGGCGCAAAGATCCGGTCGCCGCCGAACAGGAGATAGTCGTTTGCCGCCACAGAGAGTCGATCTTCATCATCCACAATCGAGCCGTCCGATCGCCGCAGTTCAATCGACGCTTCGAACTGAGCCGCACACGCCACGTGCACCTGAAGGCCCGACAGCCCGGCGCGGCGCTTTACATTCGTAATCTGAGGTGCCAGCAGGGTGCGCAGCTCTCGTCCGGACAACTCCAGAACGGCCACCCGGTTATCAAAGGGGAAGGCCCGGAACACGTCGCCGTACGTCAACGGCCCGGCCGGAAGGTCCGCGCGTATGCCGCCCACCACATTGTGAATCGCCACGTCGGCACCGGTGGCTTCGCGCACCGCGTCGGTCATTAACCGGCCCAACGCCGAAGCGGGCCCGGCCTGTCGAGTGATCGCCGTGGACAGCGTGACGCCGAGCAGTCGACGTTTGACCGTCTCGGCGGCCGCATAGGCCCGATCTGCGATCTGAGTCACCACCGGTACTGTTTGCAATGGGTGATCGGCGTAGCGCCCGTCAACCGCGGCGTCACCGCCCTCACAGGGTGCGCGATCCTGGCGGCACACACGCTGCGGCGGGAAGATGCGCCGTTCCAATACGGCGCCGCTGCGGGAATCAATGCGGTAGTCCACGCGGCCGAACGCCCGCGCATTCGCGAGGCTCTCAGTAATGGCGATGCCATTAACGACGTGGGCGACGCCGGCATGGGTGTGACCTGCGATGATCTGGTCCACAAGACCACGCGGCAGTGCACGCGCCACTCTAAAAATCTCTTCATCGCGATCGCACGACGTCAGATCAAACGGGTCTTCAAACGCCTCGCAGTGACCACCGGCGTGCGCCACTGCAATCACCAGATCGGCGCCTGCGCCGCGAAGTGTACGGGCCTCTCGTTCGATGGTCGCCGCCAGCGGTGCGATGGCCAGCCCGTAGGTGTTGCCACGGATGGTGGTCTCGAGCGTGTCCGCCGTCGTGACCCCGACTATGCCCACCTTTACACCAGCTCGCTCGACCAGAATCGACGTCCGGACGTTGGGCCAGTCCACTGGCGCCTCCGTCTTAGTGTCGATGAGGTTCGCCGCCAGCAGCGGAAACTGCGCCTCCGTCGCCCTTGCCTTCAACGCGCCGCGGGGATCGTCCACCGGACTCTCGGGAACCATCGCCGAACCCTCGGGCCCGAAATCAAACTCGTGGTTCCCAATGGCCGCCGCGTCGAATCGCATCGCGTTGTACGCCTCGACCACCGGCGCGCCCTCGGCGAGATTGGATTCGAGCGTGCCCTGCCACATGTCCCCGGCATCCAGCAAGACGACGGCGCCGTTGTCGCGCCGCGCGGATCGCAACGCCTCGACGTATCCCGACATGGCCACCAGACCGGCCATCTCGCCGTGGGTATCGTTTACGCCCAGCACGGACAGCACCACCGCGTCCGGCTGCGGCGCGCTGGCGCAGCCAGCCAAGGCAAACACGGCGGAGGCTGCGAGGCCGCGGGCCGGCGACGTCATCACGCGATCGCCTTGACCTTGCGACGGTAGGCGTGCAGCAACGGTTCTGTGTAACCGTTGGGTTGCTCAGCGCCCTTGAAGACAAGATCACAGGCCGCCTGGTACGCCAGGGATGACGCCAGATCCGGCGCCATCGGTCGATAGGCGTCATCGCCCGCGTTCTGGGCATCCACAATGGCGGCCATGCGCGCAAAGGTCTCGCGAATCTGGTCCTCCGGACACACGCCGTGACGAAGCCAGTTCGCAAGTAACTGACTTGAAATTCGCAACGTCGCCCGGTCCTCCATCAGGCCCACATTGTGAATATCCGGGACCTTCGAGCAGCCCACACCCTGGTCGACCCACCGGACCACATAGCCGAGGATGCCCTGCGCGTTGTTATCCAGCTCAGCCTGAATCTCGCCATCAGAGAGATGCGCGAATCCGAGGCTGGGCATCTGCAGTAAATCGTCCAGTTGCGCTGGAGCACGCTCCGCGAGTGTTTTCTGCCGCGCGAACACATCCACCTCGTGGTAATGCATGGCGTGCAGCGTAGCGGCGGTAGGCGACGGCACCCACGCACAGTTCGCCCCGGCGTTCGGGTGGGCGGCTTTGGTATCGAGCATTTGCCGCATTTCATCGGGCTTGGGCCACATGCCTTTGCCAATCTGGGCCCGCCCGGGGAGCCCGCAGGCAATGCCGATGTCCACGTTCCAGTCCTCGTAACTCGCGATCCACTGTTGCGCCTTGATCGTTTCTTTCGGCGGCATTGGCCCTGAGCGCATGCTCGTGTGAATCTCGTCGCCCGTCCGGTCCAGGAACCCGGTGTTGATGAACACGCAACGATGGCGCACCGCGTGGATGCACTGGGACAGGTTCAATGTGGTGCGACGCTCCTCGTCCATCACGCCGATCTTGATCGTGTACTGCGGCAAGCCCAGCAGGGCTTCCACACGCCCGAACAGCTCATCAGCAAACGCGGCCTCATCCGGTCCGTGCATTTTGGGCTTCACGATGTAAACACTGCCGCTTCGGCTGTTGCGACGGTGCGTTTTGCCCTTCAGGTCGTACAGCGCGCAGGCCGTGGTCACGATGGCGTCAACAATGCCCTCGTGAACCTCGTTGCCGTCCGCATCGCGCATGGCATCGGTGGTCATCAAATGGCCGACGTTACGGACCAGCAGCAGTGCACGGCCGGGCAGCGTCAGGGCGTCGCCATCGGGATCGAAATACTCCCGATCCGCGTTCATGCGGCGCGTGATGTCGATCCCGCCTTTGTTGAACGTTGCGGACAACGTGCCGCGCATCAGACCCAGCCAGTTGCGATAGACCCCGACCTTGTCCTCGGCGTCTACCGCCGCCACGGAGTCTTCGCAATCACAGATCGTGGTCACCGCAGACTCGAGTACCACATCGGCCAGACCGCTGGCCGCATCACGTCCGATAGGGTGATCGCGGTCAATCACCAGCTCGACGTGCAGCCCGTTGTTGACCAAAAGGATGGCGATCCGCTTGCCGTTAACCACACTGCCTGCAAACTGGCCAGCCTCCGCGAGGCCCGTTTCGACGCCATCGGTCAACGTGAGGCGCAGCGCGGCGCGGCCGCCGTCGCGATCCACGTTGAACGACGAAATATCGTCGTAGCTGCCCGATGCCAGCGGGAAGTGCGTATCGAGAAACGTATTGGCCGCCGTCACCACGGCCGCGCCACGGACGGCGTTGTATGGACCACTTCGCGATTTGCCGTCTTCTTCATCCAGCGCGTTCGTTCCGTAGATCGCGTCATACAGACTTCCCCAGCGCGCGTTGGCCGCGTTGAGCGCAAACCGGGCATTACTCACCGGAACAACCAGCTGCGGCCCGGCAATTTTTGCCATGGACGGATCAACATTCGCTGTGTCGATGCTAAACGGCGCCACCGGGTCGGCAAGGTAGCCAATCTCGGTCAGGAAGGACTTGTAAGACGGCAGATCAAAACGTTCTGCGCTGGTTTTGTCATGGTATTCGGTGATTTTCGACTGCAACGTCTCGCGCGTGGCCAGTAGTGCTTTGTTCCTCGGTGTCAGATCGTCGACAAGTTGTGCGCATCCGGCATAGAACGACGCGGCATCAATGTCGAGATCGGGCAGCAACTCCTCTTCAAGGAATCGGGCCAGTGTGGGGTGAATGCGCGAAGCGGCTTGATCAGTCATGGCAGTAGACTCTTTTGAAACGTCAGGTCGGCGAAGCTGCGGCGCAGCACGCGGGTTGTACCACGGGTCCCCGCCACCACCAAGCCACCGCCGAACGCACTACAATGGTCCGAACATCCTGCCGATTAGACATATTCAATGGACACGGCTGATCTGACCTACTACGGCGCGCTCCTCGTCGCGCTGCACGCGGTGACGGCGACCAGCGCAACGGTCCACGCGCTGCTCTACAAATCGGACTCGCGCGCCGCCTTCGGATGGATTGGTGTGGTGTTGTTCTTTCCCTATGCCGGTGCAGCGCTGTACCTGCTGTTCGGCATCAACCGAGTGCGGCGCAAGGCCCAACGGCGCGGAATCTTCGGCATACCGTGGCATGAGTCCGGTATCGTGCCGCCGCCGGCCGGGGTGCGCGACGAGGCACCGGCCATCGAACTGGTTGGCCGGGCCGTGACCGGTCGTGCACCGGCCGATGGCAACAGCGTCGACATCCTGATCGACGGCGAGGCCGCATTCGCGCGCATGCTGAACGCCATCGACCGCGCCACCCGGCGCGTCTGGCTGATGAGCTACATTTTTGATGCGGACGAGACGGGCAGTCGTTTCGTACGCGCGCTTCGGGATGCGCAGACACGCGGCGTCGAGGTGCGCGTGCTGATCGATGACATCGGCAGACGCTATCACTGGCCTGGCGTACTACGTGACCTGCGGCGTGAGGGCATCGACGTACGTTGTTTCATGCCCATACGCCTTCTGCCCCCCTCGCTCAGCCTGAATCTTCGCAACCATCGCAAGCTTCTTGTGGTCGACGACGCACTGGGCTTTGCAGGTGGTATGAACATCGGCAATCGCCAGTTACGACATCCGCCCCGCGGCCACGGCGCCGCGGATCTTCATTTTTGTTTCCAGGGACCGGTTGTCCGCGATTTTGCTGCGCTGTTCGCAGAGGATTGGCAGCGGTCGAACGGCGCCCTCCTTGAGGTCCCGGACCCGATGCAGAGCACGACCGGGCCATGTCGTTGCCGCCTGGTGCCGGACGGTCCCGACAACCATTTGGATCACTTAAGCCTCCTGATCGACGGTGTCATCTCCAGCGCTCAAGAACGAATTGCGATCGTCACGCCCTATTTTCTGCCACACCGCAAGCTGGTGGGCGCCCTGCAAAGCGCCGCACTGCGCGGAATTGACGTCGATATTCTGGTCCCCGAGCGCAACAACTGGCCCATGGTCCAGTGGGCGCTCGGCCACATCTTGTGGGAACTGGTCAACGTGGGGGTGCGCGTCCACCAGCAGCCAGACCCGTTTGCACACACCAAGTGCATCATCATCGACGACCACTACGCGCTGGTCGGATCGACAAATCTAGACCCCAGAAGCCTGCGTCTGAACTTCGAACTCGGGGTCGAAGTGTTATCCCGCTCATTTGTGCACGAGTTGGCAGCGCACGTGGACAGTCTGATTGCCGCGTCGCGACCGATTACGCCCGACGACGTTGCCGGTCGATCCGTACTGGTCCGGGCTCGCGACGCCACCGCAGCCCTGTTTTCGCCCTACCTTTGAGTAGCCGAAAAAAAACCCGCGGCGTTTCCGCCGCGGGTTCCTGATCTGGTCTGGCTACGAGCCTACCAGCGACCGCCACCGCCGCCGCCGCCACCACGGCGCGGTTCACGCTCCTTGGCTTCGTTCACCTTGATCTGACGGCCGCCGAAGTCTTTGCCGTTCAGCTGGGAAACCGCCTCGTCTGCCGCTGCATCATCCAGCTCGACGAAACCGAAACCACGTGACCGACCGGTTTCCCGGTCCGTAATCAGGATTGCCGAATGCGTCTGGCCGTGCGGCGAGAACATTTCGCGCAGATCATCTTCCGTGGTGCTCCAGGGCAGGTTACCCACATACAACTTCTTCATCACTTACTCCAAATCCCATTGCGGGATATCTTCAAACATCGCGCCAACGCCACACGATTGCAGTGCTGTCGCATTCCATGCGTCGAGTCGGACGGGCGCCCGAACCGAGCTTTGCCGCCGCGCCGCCGTCGCTTCTTTGGGACTGCTAAGTCCTCCCAGTTACGTGTGCCCGCGCCCTGAATGGGCCCGTCCTGTCGGCGCTCGACATAAGAAGCGTACGTCATTAAAGCGTGCACTCCAAGCAGAGTGGATTCAATCGGGCAAAGATCGCTGCGTAAAGAGCCGCTGGTCCATTTTTCTGGACAAGTCATTTGACAACAGTTATTTACAGCCGCGCACGCATCGGAGGGCCGGTGCCGGTATCGGCGCGATGGAACACACGGCCCAGACGATCGCCATACTCGGTATATATAGCAGTCGGGGAGATGACGCCGCCGCGCAACCCGCCTAGACTTGGCGCCCACGATTGCAGAAAGCACGGTCGTATGAACGTCACAGATTACCAGCAGAGCTTCATTTTGCACTTTGGCGAAATGGGCAGCCGATGGGGGATCGACCGCACGGTGGGGAAGATATATGCGCTACTTTATATCAACGAAGCACCGCTGAACGCGGAGCAGATCACCGATGCTCTGGGTCTGTCGCGATCAAATGTGAGCATGGGACTGCACGAGTTGAAGTCATGGCAGCTGGTGGTCTCGCAGCATCTTCCCGGCGACCGCCGAGAGTACTTTTCTACGCCCGCAGACGTCTGGGAAATTTTCCGGACGCTCGCCGAGCAACGGCACAAGCGCGAGGTCGAACCGACCTTGTCCATGCTGCGCTCGGCGCTTCTGGACCCACCGACCGAGCAGCCCGACCGCTACGCGCAGGAACGCTTGCGCGAGATGCATGATTTCATCGAACTCACTACGGGCTGGTTCAATGACATCCGGGGCATGGAGCGCGATACGCTAATCCGCCTCATGAAGCTTGGCAGCAAGGTACGCCAGGTTCTCGAGGTTAAGGACAAGCTCACCCGGCGCAGCCCGGAGTCGGCCCAAAGCAAGTAAAAACGGACAGGTTTTAATCGAGTCGCATTCGGCGCTACTCTACTTAAGCCGCATCCGTATTCAGCCTGAAGGATCAGGACGACCGGTGTCTTTCATGCCCATATTTCCCGGCAAAGTTTGCCCTTTGCCGCGCTCCGTCGCACTACGGTGGCGTGCGAAGGTGTGTGCGGCCGTTGCGCTGGCGATTTTGCTCAGCCACGGCCTTGTTCCGCCCGGATACATGTTGGCCGCGTCGGGAGCCGGGGATCGCATTCACCCGAGTATCCAGCTCTGTCACGGGGACGCCAAAAGCCGCGCGCTGACCGAGGCCTTGACGGGCGGACGCAAAACGATGGGTGGAACCCACGTTGGCCCGTCTGGCACCCACTCCTCCGTGCACCAATCGGTTCACAACGGCCACCACGGCCACCATGGACATGCGCCAGCGGCCACACCGATTGACGGGGCCGCGCACCCCGAACCAGACCCGGTTGCCCCTGCGGCCGATGGATCGCATTGCCTCGGTGCCACCACTGCTGACGCCCTGTCGTTCCACGTCATCACCGTCTCCGTCGCGACCTTCATTGCGATACGCGAGGCGGCGAGGACCACTGCGGCCCCACCCGGCCTCCGCCTGCGGCGCACCCACCCCGCTCGCGCCCCGCCCACACTGACCTGAGCGCACCGCGCCGCACGCTCAGGCGCACTCAAATTTGTGATTGAACCGCCACTGACGCCCGCGCGCCGGTGGCCTGCAAGTGTGGAACCCTTTTATGAAGAAGCGAGTAGTCTTCGCGTCCGTGTGCGCGAGTGTGGTGGCGTTTGCCGCCGATCCGGTGGTTGAGGAGGTGGTCGTCTCCGACACTCTGTTCAATGACACCGACGACGTCAGCCCAACGTTTGTGGTGGACGAACAGACCCTCAATCTGGTCAACGTCGCCACCATCGAGGATGCGCTGAGTTTTGCGCCAAATCTGATCATTCGCCGGCGCTTTATCGGCGATCCCAACGGCGTAGTGGGACTGCGTGGCTCCAACATGTTTCAGGGTAGCCGGACGTCCGTCTACGTCGACGGCATGCCCATTCACTATCATCTCCAGACCCGGTTTTCCGGGTCACCCCGTTGGTCCCTTGTCTCGCCCGGCGAGGCGGAGCGCGTCGAGGTGTTGTACGGCCCGTTCTCTGCGGAGTACTCGGGCAACGCGATGGGCGGCGTGATCAATGTCTACACAAAGAAGCCGGAAGCGCGCCGTTTTCGGATTGAAGGCGCCCTGTTCGGGCAGCAATACGACGTACTTCAGACCGACGAGAGCTTTAACGGCGGCAATCTTTTCATGTCGTACGAGGATCGATTCGACAACCTCGGTCTGTTCATGTCCTACAACCGGCTCGACAATGACAGCCAACCGCAAACGCAGTTTCGTACGACCGACCTGACCGCCTTCGACCGCGATCTGATCAGCGGGGAAACGCTCAGCATCGACGAGCGTGACCGAGACGCTCTTTACTACGGCGACTCCGGGCCCGAACGTGCCGTAACCGATCTGTTCAAGGTCAAGCTCGACTACGACCTCGGCGCCATCAATCTGCGCAGCAGCATCGCCTACGAACAGCGCGAGCGCGATCAGAGTTCAGCCAACAACTTCCTGACCGATACCAACGGCGATGCGTTCTGGTTTGGCGGCAGTAATTTTCAGAACCGTCTGCAGAAGCGCGACAGCCTGCTCATCGGTCTCGGGCTGTCCGGTCAGATCAACGACGACTGGGTCTTCGATACGCATTACAGCAACTTCAACATTTTAAAAGACGAAGAGATCCGAACCGCGCGATCGCCTGACGATCCGGACTTCGCTGCCCAGAACGCCGCGTTCCGCGGGCGGTTCACCGAGTTCGACAACACGGGCTGGCAGATACTGAACATCAAGGCCGGCACAGAGCGCTTGTTCGGAAACGAAGACATGCGACTCTCAGTGGGCGCGCATTACGATCGCTATGAACTGCAAATCAACGCGTTCAACTACAACTCGATCACGGGCGAATTCGGTTCGTCACGCGGTTCAAGCGGCGGACGCACCAACACCGCCGCCTTGTTTGCACAGTACGGATACCGAATCGCACCAGACTGGGATCTCTCGATCGGCTTGCGGCACGAGGACTGGGAGGCCGACGAGACGTTCAGCGGCAATGCCGCACCGAACGCCGCGCGCAGTGAGAGCGGCCTGTCACCCAAGCTGTCTGTTGCCTACTTTATGGACGACGCAACGACGTTTCGTTATTCCGTCGCCCGGGCATTGCGTTTTGCGATCGTGGAAGAGTTGTTCCGAAACGAAAGCGCGGTGGGAAACAACGCGGGCAGTCAATTTGTGGGCGACCCCTCATTGCGACCTGAGGACGGGCTGCACCAGAACCTGTCGCTCGAACGCCGCCTGGATAACGGCACGCTGCAGGTCAACCTGTTTTACGACGTGGTCGACGACGCCATTTTCAATTCATCCACCACGGTCATCAACGCCGACAACAGTCAATCGTCGCTGACCACTGCGCTGCCGGTCAGCGAGGTCACCACGCAGGGCGTGGAACTGGTGCTGCAGCAATACGGACTGTTCGGAACCGGCCTCGATGTCCAGTTCAATGTGAGCTACACCGATGCGAGCATCACGGAGAATGTGTTCGACCCGTCGATTGTCGGCAACGAATTTCCACGGATTCCGCGCTGGCGGGCCAATCTTCTACTGTCTTATCCGCTGCGCGAGACCGTCACGCTGTCAGGCGGCATTCGGTTTGCAAGCAACAGCTTCGGCCGCCTCGACAACGCGGATATCGGCTCGGACATCTTCGGGGCCCAGGACGGTTTCACGTTCGTCAACACGAAGGTGGGTTGGACGCCACGACCCGCCATGCGCTTCAGCTTCGGTATAGACAACCTCTTTGACGAAGAGGCCTACGTTTTCCACCCGTGGCCCGGGCGGACCGTCT
>JBCCMA010000087.1:0-15297 GCA_039026595.1 Pseudomonadota bacterium | reverse complement strand
CCTGATGCTGCTCGATAGTGTGCTCTATCGCGAACCGACAGATGGGTCGGACGACGACGCGTGATCTGAGTTCACTGACCGGCGTTTGGAACCACGACGTAAAAGCCCTGCTCGTTGGTGGTCGCCGCCTCCTTGCCCGATTCGCCGGTCGCCTGAATCCGGTAATGGTCTGACTGGTAGCCCGTCAGTGAGAAGCCAGGTGGTGCAAGGCGGGTGTCGTCGAATGTGACGGTGGAGTCAGCGGTGGTGGCGTCGCCGAAATCGTAGTTGTTCAGGCGCGGTGTGCCGACGGGCGTTGGGCCGGCAACCAGTTCAGCTTCGATGGCCGACTCGGCCGCCTGAAACGCGTTCTCCGAGTACTGAGTGTTGCCCGAGAGTGTGAGCTCAAGATTCGCGCGCGTCATGCCCGAAACGGCGAACACCGTCAAAACCAGTAACAGCAGCAAGCCGATGATCAAGGCAGCGCCGCGCTCGCGATAAATCAGGCCAGGATGACGAATCACGGTCAGACTCCGTTGAAAATGTCGGTGCGTCGGTTGCGCAGCTCGATCGTCTTGGAAACAACTGTGCGCCGGAAAGCGTCGTCGTCGGTGCCAGGTGTGGCGCCGGCGTTGTACTGCTGCTCGGAGTAGATCCACGTCCGATCGTCGGTGAATCCGAGTTCGGGCCGGTCGGTGCGTATGCGCGCCCACAGGCGCACCGAGACGATGGTCTCCGGATCCGCGACCAGATCGGCACCCACGTAGCTGTTGGCCGACCCGTCGTTGGTCAGGTCAACACCGTACTGAATCTGGAGGTCCTCGACGCCAGAGATGACCTCTTCGATTAAGACTGTCGGTTGCCCACCGGTCATGTCCACAAAGGCGCGGCGCAGTGACGGAACTTCGTCATCGACGTCCGAAGCGGACGATACGAAATACGAAACGGTGTGCAGCTCATTGATGCGTGCGCCCGGTGCGAAACCGGCGGGCAGGGCAACGCCGGTGAACAGCTCGCCTTTGATCTGGTCTGAACGCAGGTACAAGCCTCCCGGGGCGAGGTCCGCAGCGGTCAGATCACGTTGGTCCGCGTAGCGCACGACCAGTACGTCCGTGCCCGGCACGTAACCGACTCCGGCCAGGCAGCTTGCTGCGTACGGATTGACATTTTCGCCGCCCTCGACGGGCGTTTCGAGATTGACTGCCCAGTTGGGCTCGCAGGCGCCCGCCAACGGCAGGTTGACCGGATCGGCCGGCGTCGCGCGACCGGTCACAAACTCGGTGCTGTTCAGCATGCCCCACGCGCC
Organism: Pseudomonadota bacterium; assembly: GCA_039026595.1. Taxonomy (GTDB): domain Bacteria; phylum Pseudomonadota; class Gammaproteobacteria; order Steroidobacterales; family JBCCMA01; genus JBCCMA01. Next base: position 14,012 of record JBCCMA010000087.1, on the reverse strand, counting down.
AACGGCCCGTATGTCTTCTTCAATCGCCTGAAGTGCATAGCGTCCAGACTCCTGAACACGCGAAATGCGCTCGGCGGCAAGGATGGCGGACTGACTTTCCTGGTACACGCTCAGCGTTCCGGCGATCAGAAAAACGCCAATACCGAGTCCGACCATCAACTCGATCAGACTGAAGCCGGATTGCGCGCCGCGCGGTGGAGTTGGCGTTGTCGGGCCAGTCACGTCAGATCACCGCAGACAGCGTGTAGTTGTAATCCTCATCGCGCTCACTCCAGCTGATTCGGATGAAGAACGAATTGGGCTGCGTGGCGGTGTTAATGCGCACCTCGCCCGACGCACGCTGCAGACCGATGCGCTGAAAGTTGGCGTCGTTGGTCTCCCCGAGCATGGACTTCCACAGCCAGATATCGAACCGGGCCATTTGTTCGGGCGTGCAGTTCTGAGCGGCCACGCCTGCCATCTCACCGCACGGCGTCGGCATGCCGCCTGCATTGCCCGTTCCGACTGCGTAGAACTGTCGGCCGGCGCGATTGGCTCTGATCCGATCCGCCATGTCGGCCGCGAGATTGACAGCGAGTGTCCGAGAGTTGGCCGAATAGCCGGCGCGCAGGCTCTCAACGTAGAGCGCGGCGATGCCGAGCATGCCGGTGGCCAGAATGACCATGGCGACCAGCGTTTCGATCAGTGAAAAACCGCCCTGTCGTGCCGGCGCACGCGCCGTGGCCATCAGCAATCGCTCCCGGGGCGGGCCTTTGGTGCCTCACCGGCAGGGATCAGGCCCATGGCACGCATCAAAACGCATACCGCCTGACCGGCCTCGTCCGCCCCGCGCGCGGGCATACCCGCCGTCACGGGTCGGGAGCCGGCCATCATCCCGGGGCTTGTCATAGCCGTGACAATATCTGTGGCGTTTCGATTCATGGTGTGTGTGGGATCGTGCGGATCACAAAACGGTATAACGAAGCACGTCTTCGGCGCACGAACTGGCCGATAACCGGCCGTGCACCACCGACGATCGGTGTCCGTGCCTTTGGACTAGCGCCAACACTGTGCGGTCGTGTCGCCGTCGGCGCCCTGAGCGCCCAGCGTTCCGTTCGCGTTAATGGTGAAACGCTGGCACAGGTCATCGCCCACCTGTGGCCCTCCGGTGCGAATTTCGGCACTGGCCAGGAATGTGTTCTGGTTGGCGTTTTCGATCCGCAGCACGTAGTAATTGTTGCGCGTTTCGGTTGCGTCCAGGTCGGCCAAGGACGTGGTGTAGGTATTGTTCTGGAGGTACCACTTCTCCTGCTCGTTTGCGATGCGCAGCAGTGCGGTCATCGCGTCGGTTCGATGTGAGCGTTGCACATGCTGCTGATAACTTGGCAAGGCAATCGAGGTGATGATCGTCACAATGGCGACGGTCAGCAGGATTTCGAGAAGCGTAAAGCCGCGTTGGTGATGTCGAGCTGACGACATTCGTGGTTCCCCTGAAAGTGAATCGCCGACGGCTTGAGGATGCGTCGGCCAGAATCCGGTGGCGCTTGGATAGGGCAACGCATTACGTTGCCAGCGAACACAATTAGGAGTGTAGGGAACCGGGCGGCGCAGACGCCGTGTGATTGGTCACAGTTTGTTGGCCGGTCGCGTTATGTCGATCAGCCTATTTTTGCCAGCATTCCACGGAGTTATCGGTATTGCTTGCGTTGTTGGCCGTCTTGCGTCCGGCCTCGTCGATCTGGAAAACCTGGCAGGCTTCATCAAACTGCTGGCCGCCCGTATCGTTGGCGGCCGCACGCGCAGTGAATACGCTGGCCGACTCGCTGCTGATGTTCAGGTCGTAGTAGCCGTTTTCGGTACGGTCGATGCCAAGCTCTCCGGTATTGACCGCGTAGCGGTTGTTGCGCAGGAAATACTTTTCCTGTGCCGCCGCCACGCCGAGCAGCGCGACTTTGGCGTCGGTTCTCTTGGCACGGCGCGCCTTGTCCTGAAAGTTGGGATAGGCCAGGGACGCCACAATCCCGATGATGGCGACGACGAAAATCAGCTCGATCAGCGATACACCGGCGCATTGGCGTTTTGACATCATACGGCTAGAGGTCCTCCGCAGGCTGGGTGGCTTCAGACCAATACGACGGGACGGGGGCCGTGCATATGTTTGCCGGGAGTCCGCTCAGACCAACCTGGAGTCGGACCTCGCTACCGGGATTGATGCAGGTGCCGTTCAAAGTGGCAAAGACCGCCTGGTCATCGTCGTCGGGGTCCTGATTGGTCAGCACGTCACAGTTGCTCACACACGGTGGTTCGACAAACACCAACTGCGGCTGCGGCGGAATGCCGCCGGTTGCCAGATCAAGAAAGTCCACGTCTTCACCGTCCGCGTTCACGAGCGCGGGCTCTCCGGTGACAATATCGAGTGCGTAAAGGCGACCGGCGCCGATGATGGACGTGGGCTGACAACCCAGCGGGGTCTCGCCGGGCCGGTAGGTGGTGAAAAACACGCGGTTATCCGCGATCAGACTCCTGGAGAGGCTCTTTTCACCATTGCCGAGCGGCAGGTACCAACCTCCGCGTCCACGCAGGTCGCTCGCGTCGGCGGCACTGCCGAGTTCAAGGGCGACCAGGTCGTCGTCGGTTAGTGGTTCGGGGTAGGTGACACCACCGTCGGCGTCGACCTGCGGCGCGAAGACGTTCTGATCTTTCAGCACGTAAAGGCGATCGTTGTTCTCGGTCGCCAGTGGGTGGGCGCGCCAGCCCGAACCGATCGATACGGCGAGAAAATCGTCGTCCCGAGACAGAATTCGGGCGACGGACGGCGCGTTGAAGAAGCGTCGCTGATCCCCCGCCGTAGCGTCGCGCCCCAGCTTTGCATGCACGGCGCCAAATAGCACGCCATCGACATTGTCGATGCGCCACACCTGACCGCCGAGGTCGCCGACATATATCCGGTCGGTCAGGCCGTCCTGATTCATGTCCAGCAGCGTGAGGTCAGATGGAATAGGGTAGATCATGTCGCTGAGCTGCAGCGACGCGCTCTCGTCATTGCCTGCGCGCCAGAGAAGCTCGCCGCTGCGGGCGTCAACAATAAAGACACCAGCGCCCATGCCACCGGTGCCGGGCGCGTAGCGACTGTCGTGCACTGGATCGTAACCTCCGCCAAAGATGAGGACGTCGCGCTCCACGGCGCCGAGAACCATCCGGGTTGGCTGTGCGGCCGACCAGGTTTGCCCGAGCTTCGCGAATGGCGAATCGGCGCTGCCGCCCCCTTTGATCTTGAACGCAAGGCGCGGGGCGTCGTCGCCGCCGGGACCGAGATCGAGGGCGTAGTAGTTGCGACCACCACGGCGCATGGCGCTGTAGATCAGGACGTCTTCGCCCGGGTCAACGATCCGGTCGTCGTCGCCGTCGATCAGCGCCGTTAATGGCCCATCGAGCCCATAGAGCTTCTGCGCACTGCCGGGCAACTGCGGGGGATTGGTATTGATCGTCTCGAGATTCGGAAGCAGTTCACTCGGCAGATACGCCCAGTCCTCAAGATCGCCCGAATTGCTGCCGTCGGTTCGAGCGTCGACGCGGTGCAGGTAACCGTCGTTGGTGGACATGAAAAGGGCAACGTTGCCCTCGTCACCGGCATACGTCAGAACCAGAGGTTGGGTGTGCAGCGGATCGCCGATGGTCCGGCGTGCCTGACCGTCCTCGGTCAGTCCGCTCGCCATGCGCAGCAGTTCAACCCGACGCGCCTCGGCCTCGTCGCTGCCATCGACACCCGGAGGGATGGCGATGCCCAGATCCTCGACGGTGATCATGTCGTTGTTCTCGCTGACCCGATTATCGCTGGATGACAGCGTGCTGCCGGCGACATCGGTGTAGACATTGCGAGAGAGTCCGAGGTGACTGACAAAACCGCCGCGACTCACCGCCCCGCCGTCGGGACTGGATGACCAGAAACTCTGGGCTTGTTCCTTGAATGACCCTCCGTCGGACAGTGCCGGCTGATTATTGCTGTCAAGGATGAGCAGTTCATCGTTGTCGTTGATGCGGCCCACCCGATACGCCTTCAGGTTGCCATCCCATCTGGGTTCCCCACGCGGCGACGGCGTAAACATCGTGAAATAGACGATGTCGCGGTTCTGCAGTCGATTCACGCTGTCGATCGAAATGGCCGGGGCGGTAAACGTGGCGACATCGGTCTCGATGCGGTCAAAGATGGTGTTAAACGCGCGCTGCAATTCTTCGGGGTCGCTCGCCAGAAAGTAACCCTCGCGCGGCGGTGCGTCCGGCTGATCAACGGGAGGTGGAACGATGCCGGTGGCCGCATCGCTCAATAGCTGCGAATCAGTGAAAAATCCGATGGTGAATGTGTCCACGGACTGCACATCATCCGTGCCCGGTCTGAGATCGGTCCTGGAGATATACCGCGCCAGTTCATCCAGGCAATTACCGCTGCAGGCGGCGCCACTCAACGCCGCAATTTCCTCGTTGGCGTCGTTGTCCTGAATGGGCTGACCGTCAGTGAGCAACACGACGTAGTTTTTCTGACAGGAGGCGGTGATCGGCGACAGGTAGGCGCTGCCGCTGCCGTCGATCGCCTCCTCGGTCGACAACACGGGCTCCGACTCTGCCCCGTAGATCACCGGTCCGCCGCGGTAATACTGGTACGCCTCGAACAATGTCTCCACGAGCGGTGTGCTGCCGTTACTCGTCAGCGAGTCCACCGCCTCGACGATGCTGTCCCGTGATTCGACAATATTGGCGGCTGGCTGCAGCACCATGCCGCCTTCGCCCGTTGAAGAGAACTGCATCAACCCGAGGTTGAACGCCTGACGAGGATCGTTGACGGTGGTCAGGCGATCAATCAGGCTGCGCGTCACGTCCTTGACCACTTTCAGGCGGGTGCTGACGACGGGTGTCCCTTGCTCTTCGTTTGAGACAATCCAGTTCATGTAGTTCGCAGTGAACAGCGCGTAATTCAGACGATAACGGGACCAGTCGAAACGATCCGGATTATCGGGATCGTTCGTAAACGGTGGGCGTGCTGAACCCGCCACAGGAAACGTGGCACTGGTATCGAGTCCGTGCACACCAAGGTCGCGCGCACACTCGAAATAAGAGTCGGGTTCACGGCTTCCATCGGCATCACTCAGGAAATTCCAGACCTCGTCCTGTGGGTACCATTGGATGATCCGGTCGACATAGAAACCGCTGGAGGTCAAAGGACCGTTCGCGGCGTTGCACACCAGATTGTCCAGTGGCAGGTAGGACAGACTGTCCTGAAACGTGGCGTCGGGATAAACGAGCGTGCCCTCAATACCCCCCAGCGTGAAATACAGTCGGCTGTCGTCGTCGAACGGTCCGTCGTAATCCTGCATGGCATCGTAGCTGCGGTCGGTGAGCACCTGGGCGTCCATGGAGCCGGACGTATCCACGATGAACATGATGTTTGGAGCCGCGTAGTCGCCAATCTGACCGGTCAGGATTTCGCTATCGTCTGCGAACGCCATGGGCTGCAAGGCAACGTGCCCAAAAACGGCGAGCAGTGTGCCAGGCAAAGCCGACAGAGGTGTGTGTCTGGTCATGGTTGCCGCCAGAAAGCCACGCGCGTGACCTTGAAGGTTTTCGGATGAAAGAAAACGGTCGCACCGCGCGTACGTCCGGCTACGCGGGCGAGGTTAGTTGCGCGCCTGCCGTCCAGATACTGCGTTTGCGCATCAATACTCAGTGTCAGCAACGGGCACTGATCGCATTCCCGCGCGTAGACCGTCTGTTGCGTGGTGGCTTTTAGCGTTAGGCGGGACACCTCGGCCGCGCCCTCAAGATTGTTAAGCGTTGCGCCGGCGGGCGATCCAAGTCCCAGCATCAGAACGCCGGCGGCGGCGGCCTGCTTGAGTGTCATTCGAGTGGTCATGGATTTGGCGCCGGAATGTAGTAGCCGCGTCGCACGGATGCGCGCGCGCCGCGCTGGCCCTCGGCGTCGCCGTGCGCGACAAAGTGGATGGCCTGGAACGTCCCGATTTCGTAGGCGCGACTGAACGTGCTGTTCGCCGGTACATCGCCAACACCCCGAAACCGGGTTTGCACGGTCACATTGACGTTTGCCTCGGCGACACTGCCGTCGGCGTCGATGTGGTCGATCTCGACTACGTAATCACTGCGGACCGTCTGGTTTTCCACCACGCTGGTGTCGATGGCGATGCGCCCGCCGGTCAGGATGGCTTCATTGACTGCCGACTCCGCCGCCTGAATGGACAGCTCGCGCTGCTTTTTGTTATCCGCGAGGCGGACCTCCGTTGTTGCGGTACCCAGTCCGGAGACACCCAGGAGAGTGAGCACTAACAGCAATACCAGTCCGACAACCAGCGCGGCGCCACGCTGGCGGCGAGGTGGTGAGACGGAAAGGGGCGATAGCGGATTGGTCATCGTAGACGGCCTCACAGTTTGTTTCGCAAATCGAACGTGCGGGTGACGAGAAGCCGTCGGTGATCGCGCACGTCCTCCGGCACGTTGTAAACAAAATCGCCGAGCGTGTATGACGCGGCGTCCTCGTAATCCAGCTCGGGGCGCTCTGCGCGCACCAGCACCCAGACGCGCACCGACACAATCTCATTGCCAGCCGCCGGATCGAGCAAGACGCTGTCGGGATTGACATACGCAGCGGCGCCGCCGATCGGAGCGTTCTGGGCGCGTATACCGAACTGCACCTGAAACTGCTCCACGCCGGTAACGATCTCCTGGTCGGTCAGGATTGGCGCCGCGCCGCCGGATACCAGATCGATGCGCCGCAGGGCGGGGACGGTCCAGCGATTGTCCGAATCACTGGCGACCGATGTGGGCGTGACGTAGTAGGCGCGGGCCTCCAGGGGATAGTTGCGCGCATCGGCGGAAAAGCCGGCGGGTTCGTCGTCGCCGAGGAACACCTGTCCGCGTGGCTGAAGTGACGAGCGAACGTACAGCCGACCCGTCTGGAGGTCGGCCGTGTCCACGGGGTTGGGATCCACGTGTCGTATGGCCAGCACGTCCGTTTGCGCGAGGACATCACCGAGGCAAGTCCAGTCCGCAGGTGCCGCATTATTGCTGCCTTCGACGTAGTCGGTCAGCCGGATCGACCAGTCGGCGTTGCAGTCATTGGCCGGTGTCGTGCTGACGGGGCTGTTGCCAGCGCGCCCGGACACCGCAGCGAGCTCGGTGTGGGTGCCCCAAAGCCCCGCGAGTCGAACATCATCTTCAATGAACTTGATCGCAAAAGCCGCGTTTTCCTGCATCCGCGCGATGCTCTCGTTCAGCGTGTACGTTGCCCGACCATTGATGTACACCGTCAGCGCGCCACCGATCAGAATGAGCCCGATGGTCAGTGAAACGAGTAGTTCAACGAGACTGAGACCGCGCTGCAGGTTGGCCGCGCTCACAGCCGCAGCTCCAGTACGTAGTGGGTTTCTTCACCGCGCTCGGACCACCGCACATCGATAATGTAGGTCGACACCTGCGTATTGATGTCGAACTGATGAGAGACCGCGCCGGCGCCGTCGGCAAGGCCGCTGCCCGTGGTTCCGCGCAGCGCCGTTTTCCACTCATAAATGTCGTAGTTGGCAAGGCGGGCCGGGTAGACATCACCGGTGGTGGCGGCGCAACCGGACAGCGTTGTGATGGCCCCGACGGTCGTATCGTTGCAGGCGGTGGGCGCACTGCCCGGCATGTCACTGAAATCGGTAACGTAGTGCGACGGAGGGGCCACGCCGGTATCCAGAAACGCCGACACAATTCTCGCCGCGTCTTGGCCGGCCTGAATCCGGTCTGCCATATCTCCCGCGAGTTCCACCGCACGAGCGGTGCTCAACGCCTGCTGATTAAATTGGAGACCCACAACCTGCATCGACGCGATGCCCATCAGCCCGATTGACAGGACGACCAGAGCGACCAGTACCTCTATGAGCGAAAACCCCCGTGTCAACGACATTCCAGCCCCCCCTCGATGGTGAGGGAACGACCAGCAGCCGGCCGACCGGTGGTCGATACGCTCACGATTCGACGGCGTGTCTGATCGTCGGGTTCATCGCAGAACACCATCTGGGCATCGTTCAGAAGATCGCGCGGAAAGCCGTCGCCGCTAAATGTGAGACCGTCACGCAATGGTGTGCTGACATTGACGAAAATATTGGCGCCGAGCGACGAGCGGACATACAGCGTGTCTTCGCCGCTGCCGCTATTGGTATCGCGCGTCCCGTCGCCGTTCAGATCGACAAAGGCGATGGCGCCCGTTGCCCAGTCGGTGCCGCTGCAGGAGTCCGGATTCGGGCCTTCAGCCGGGCACAATCGAACGGGCACGCCGCGTTTGGCCGCCTCCGATCGCGCGAGTTGGAATCCGGCGATCACGTCATTGACCGCGGCCGTGATTCTGTTTTGTCGCAGTACGTTGGCGAACGACGGCGCGCCGAGCCCCACCAGAATGATGGCGACCGATATGACCACCATCATTTCGACGAGCGTAAATCCGGCGGGTGTACCCGATGGGCGATGTTTCTGTGACATACCCTTCCTCCCGCGCAGGAGTGTGCGGGCTGAAAGTGTGACGTGCGTCACATTTCGGATGAACGGTTATGTCGCGCCGACCGGCGGTCGCGGCAGCTTGATTCATGGCGGGCAGGGGATTGGCGCGCCATCCGGCAGGCGCGTTGAGACGCGGGGTCGACCGTTTGGCGCGACGATCAGCGCCCGCGGCGACGTGTGGCCATGCGGGTGGCACAGCCGCCAGGTTCCGTTGGTGGAGCGGCGGGCAAGCGGGCGGAACACAAAAAGCGGCCGATTGGCCTCCAAGTGCATAACGGTTGATCCCCGCGCCGCGCGCAGACGATACCGGGGGTCGTCGAGCGCGTAGGGCGGGCCGACCGGCTGATCCTCAAACACGAGGATGCCTTGCTGCCACGCGTCCACACCTTCGGAGCACACGAGACCGTCGGCGCTAGGGCAGATGACAACGTCGGCATGGCGGTGGATGGCCTCGCGACGGGCGTACTGCACCAGCCCCAGAAGCCGGTTGGTTTCTGCAATACGGTGGTTCAGCGCGATGGTGCGCGTCAGGCTCGGCGCAGCGAGGCCGAACAGCAGCGCGGCGACCGCAAGCGCGGCGATCAGTTCGATCAGGGTGGTGCCGGTGGACGAGGATCGCATGCCGTCATTGGACGCGAACGGCCCTTGTGTTGCCTACGCCGAAAAGTGTCCGATTCAGACGGAATTGGCGCAACCGCATTGCGCGCTACGCGCTCTATCCATTACACTCCCGCGCCTTGGCGCCGGAGTAGCTCAGCTGGTAGAGCAACGCATTCGTAATGCGTAGGTCGGTGGTTCGAGTCCACTCTCCGGCACCATTCGCCTCAGCCGGGCACGACGTCATCAAACTCTTCCAGCACGTCGGCCATCCCCTCCTTGCTCGCCGCAATTTCTTCTCTCGATAGCCCCGTCAGCTCGTACGGCAGCACCAGCCATTCGTCGGTCTGATTCACGAAGAACTCGGGCGGTCGCACCGTGCGGGCACTGGGTCGATGCCAGACCGAGGCGACGCGGACATCGTGCGGCATATTTCGCCGCAATCTGGTCTGCAACTGATCGATGACCTCGAGGGTACTGCGACCGGTGCCGCACACATCATCAACGATCAGCAGCGCATTCTCGGAATTCAAATGCTGCAACAAATAGGGCAGCCCGTGTACGCGTATCTTTGCGTCCGCGCCGATCATCCGCGCGTATTGATCGCGCCCGGCGTAGGATGTCCGCACGCTGATGTGATCCGTTTTGATGCCAAAGTAATCCAGCCCCTCCTGCACGGCGATCGCGACAGCGCTGCCGCCACGCCATAGCCCGACGAGAAAATCGGGGCGAAAGCCACTGTCGTATATCTTGCGCGCAAGGCGGAACGCGTCGAGCTGCAGTTCATCGGCCTGGACAATTCGTCGGGATGGCAGGGCGTAATCAGCGGACGCGTCGGACATGGTGTGCGGTACACTCAGGGTTATGGAAAAGCGCATCTTATCAGCCCAGGAATTGTTGTTGGATTCCTTCCGACTCGGCGGCCTGGTGCTGCGCGACGGGTTCCGGCCCTCGCTGATCATTGCGATCTGGCGCGGCGGTACGCCGGTCGGGATCGCCCTCCAGGAAATGATGGCGTATTGCGGGGTGGATGCGGACCACATCGCGATTCGGACGTCGTCGTACAAGGGCACGGAAAAAATCGACGGGCACGTCCGCGTGCACGGGTTGGACTACGTGCTCAGCAAGATTTGTCATGAAGACAGCGTTCTGATCGTCGATGACGTGTTTGACACCGGCAAGACGATTGTTGCGGTCATCGATGAGATGCGGAAACAGGCGCGCAAGAATATGCCCGATAACGTGCGCGTGGCCGTCCCGTGGTTCAAGCCGGCGCGAAATCAAACGTGCATGGTGCCGCATTATTTCGTGCGCGAAACGGACGACTGGCTCGTTTTTCCCCATGAGCTCGACAGCCTTACACCCGAGGAATTCGAGGCGCACCGGCCGGTGCTCCACCGTATTTTACATCCCGCCACCGAGACGCGTTGACGCCACCGGTCCGGCCCTACTAAGCTCATAACAACTAGAAATAAATCGCGCAGCGAAACGCCGCGCACCCCGGGGCGGCCGTTCCTGCCGCGGGCTTGATGACGATTTTGCAGGGGTACCAGAATGCGTCATTTAATCAATCGCCGTGCGGTTCTCGCCGCATGCGTGGCGGCAGCGCTTGGCAACTCGGTCTCGGTCAGTGCCCAATCGGGCCCCACCACGCGTCCGATCAATATGACGTGCGTGGCTCCGGATCGCCCGACACTCCGCTTATCACTGCGTCCCGTTGAGGGACAGGAGGCGACCGCAACATTGCGTGCCGGTCCCGAGCACGGCCTTCTGTACCGCGGTGCGGAGGCCGGCTGGCTGCAGGGCAGCTATCTTTTCGTCAGCCAGGACGGTGAGCACCTGATGGCCCGTGAGGCCGCAGGCCACACCATGATCGACCAAGTGGTGTACGCACCGGACGTTCGTCTGCTGGGCCTGTCTGAAGGCAGGGACGGGGAAATCCTGCTTGCGACCAGCGCGGGCTGGCAGCAACTTGTCGGTGAACAAACCGCCGCTGCGAACTTTCCGGCCACGTTGTCCGCCACGGGCTGCGTGGACGCCAACGACGCCTCCGTGCCCGCATCCGGCCTGATTCCGTACGAACCTTCCGCGCCGCTGTGGACTGATGGGGCGTCGAAGCGTCGCTGGATCGCCATGCCGGACTGGCGTGAAGCGGATTCGCAGATCACGGTGGAGGCGGACGGAGACTTCGATTTTCCAATTGGAACGGTCCTCGTGAAGGAGTTTGCCATCGGGTCCTTCCGGGTTGAAACGCGACTGTTTGTCCGCCACGAAGACGGTAACTGGGCCGGCTACTCCTACGAGTGGAATGACGCACAGACCGACGCGGACCTGCTCCCGGGCTTCAAACAGAAGGACGTGCTTGGCCAGACCTGGACCTTTCCATCCCGCAGCCAGTGCCTGTTCTGTCATTCCGCAGCGGCCGGCCGCTCGCTTGGGCTTGAGATCGCGCAGCTCAATAACGAACTGGATTACGGTGCGGACGGGGTAGGGAACCAGTTGACCGTTCTTGACCAGATCGGACTGGTAGACGGCGGGCTGCCCGGCCCGGTTGCAACGCTCGATGCGTTGCCGGATTACGCGTCGTCTGCTCCGGTTGCGGAGCGGGCGCGCGGTTATCTGCACTCTAACTGCGCGATGTGCCACCAGCCGGGCGGACCGGGTGGCGGGCCGGAAGACTTTCGCTACGCACTTACGGGCGCTGAGATCAACGCGCTCGATGTGATCCCTACCCGGGGTGATCTTGGCGTCGCGGGCGCGCTGTTGCTAAAGCGCGGACTGCCGGAGGAAAGCGTCCTCTGGTTACGACTGGCGAGCGACGGATTTGGCCGCATGCCACCCATAGGTGTGTCGATCGTGCATTCCGAGGGTGTGGACCTGATCGGTCAGTGGATCGAGACGGGGTCGGGTTTCGGTTTCACCGATTCCGACGGCGACGAGTTTTCAGACGATCTGGATAACTGTTCGGCGGTCGCCAACAAGGATCAGCGCGATACTGACGGTGACGGCTTTGGCAACCGGTGCGACGCCGATCTGAATAACGACGGCATCGTCAACATTGTCGATCTTGGTGTGTTCCGCCAACGTTTTTTCACCAACGATGCGGACGCGGATTTCAATGGCGACAACATTGTGAATGTGCTCGATCTTGGCGTGCTCCGAGCCTCATTCTTCATGCCACCGGGTCCGGGGGCACTGACACCCTGACAAAAACCCGGCGCCGCCTCGCGGCGGCGCCGGGCTTGCGACTACGGCGCGTTGGCCGAGGGGCCGGGGCTTCCGAAGAATTGCTGGCGCATCAGACCGAGATCCACCAGGTTCACGACTCCGTCGTTGTTGAAGTCCGCGACCGGATCTGCGCTGAAGAAGCGGGTCCGCAGGATGCCCAGATCGAGCACGTTGACCACGCCGTCGTTATTGAGGTCGGCATCACACAGGTTGCCGTAGCCATCACCGTCGGCGTCGATCTGGTCGGCGTTGCTGACCAACGTGCAATTGTCGACGCTGTCGTCCACGTTGTCGCCGTCCGTGTCGTTGTTGGAGAACACGTTGCACTGGACGGGCGTGCTGCCAAGAATGGCGATATCGTCGACGGCCCACCACCATTCGTACTCGGCGTCGTAGTAGTGGAAACGGATTTCAAGGTCGTCCGCGGCGTACGACGTGATGTCGATCTGCACTGTGCCGCTGGTGTCGCCGCCCTGATAGCGCGCTATGTTGACCCACTCGCCTTCGGTGGCCGAGCTGCGAATATCCACATCCGCTTTTTCGTCCTGACCGGCCACGTAGTGATTGAAGTCGTGCATGAAGCTCAGCGTGACACCGCTGTAGCCGGATGCATCGAAAACCGAGCTGGCCAGAATTTCGTCCATCGGCGCGGACGTACCCGCCTCATCTGAATCAACAATGGCGAACGGCGCCGTCATTGGAATGGCGCGACCACCGGGGTTATCGAGCGTCCATGTGGCCGCCGCACCGCCGCCGGAACCGCCGTCTGTCACCGTCCACGCGGCGAGTCCGCTGTCGAACGACTCGCTGGCGATGATGTCCGGCGCGCTGTTGCCGCTGGTCAGCGATGCGATATCGGCCGCACCGGCGAACGTCCCGTCAGAGCTGGTGACGCTGGTGACATCAAAGGTGACCGTTTCGCCGCAGACCGCGTCGACCGGAACGTCAAATGCGAAGGGCACGGAGGTGGCGCTGGCGCCGGCAGCCAGGCTGCCGAGACCCGCGCTGTCACTCACGAGAGTGGCGTTGCCGCTGCCAACTGCGACATTGACTGACACGTTGCTCGCATCGGCACCGCAGCTGTTGTTGAGGACGCTGACGGAAAAGCCCCAGCGCTCGCCGGGATCGAGTACACCGTCGCCATTGCCGCTTATCTCAACGGGTGCTGAGGCCCTGGTCGCGCGCAGATCGGCCCCGTCGCTACACAGAAACGGCTGGATCAGCGGTGCAATGTCGGTCATCAGCATGCCACGGTTGCCCACGCCGGGTGACGAGCAGCCGCCGCAGTGATGCAGACCGATGAGCGCGTTGTCGGACGCCCGGATGACAGGTGAACCTGAGCTGCCGCCTTCGGTGTCCAGTGTGCCGTAGTACCGCAGCACCGAGCCGTCTACGACCACGTCGCTGCCGCTGCCCACCGCAATTTCCTGCGGCCGACCGGCGGGGTGTTGCACGATGTAAATTTCGTCGCCGGATTGCAGCGGCGTAGTGGCGACGGGCACAAAGCCGTGCTGGCTCGCGGGATCGCCGATCACTGACGCGAGTGTGAAGTCGAGGTCGCCCGGTCCGGCATCGCACGAAATGAACGGCTCTGACGCAAGGACCTCGTCGCAGCGGTAGCTGGTCCACTCGGCGAGCGGTGCGCTGCTGACACCGCACTGTGTGGT